>NZ_JAMYUI010000041.1:0-41540 GCF_040322895.1 Mesorhizobium sp. M0088 | reverse complement strand
CGCCCGGGCGGCCCCCGGCGGCCCTGTTTTTCGGGGTCCTTCGCGGTCCTCCATATACACGCGGAGGTTGGGCGGCAGCCTCTGCGGGGTCGCCGCGAAATGTGGGTCCGGGTGCGGGGGGGCCCCACGGTTCATAGGCCAGCCTACATGCCGAGCGAAGCTTTGTAGAGCTTGATCTGGTTGTCGCGGCCGATCTGATCGGTCAGCTTCTCCCAGGCCGCCGCGATGGCGTCGGCGCCTTCTTGCGCCTTCATCTTGCCGGCGAAAGTGTTGGCCAGGATGTCCTCGGCGGCGCTGTAGTACTGGAAGATGCCGGGGATGCGTGGCTCGATCGCCGCGTTCGGATGGTTGTAGCTGTCTGATTCCGACTTGAGGTAGGAGGTGATGAAGGCCTCGTCGTAGCCGGCCGCCACCCATTCGGGAATGTCGAAATGCGAGTTGCGGTAGGGCTGGAAGCCCGACGGATACATCGCCGTCCAGATCGACAGGTCCTTGCCGCCGAGATGGGCGGCGGCGGACCATGCCGCCTTCTTCCTCTTTTCGTCGGCATCGACGCGGGCCATGACATAGACGCCCCAGCCGAGATAGGCGCAGTTGGGCGCATAGTTCGGGCCGCTGGCGAGCTTGTCCCAGGCGCCGGTCTTCGCATTATAGACATCGTCGGAGCCCGGCAGGATCGAGAAGCCGGTGACGTCGCCGACGACGGAAGAGTCGTTGGTCTTGACGTTGGAGCCGACGTCGCCCCACCAAGTGACCATCGAGCCGGTGCCGGCCAGGAACTGCTGGAAGGCGGTCGTGTTCGGATCGGCATTGATCTGGTCGGCGGGCTCGGACGGCAGCGCGTCGATGACGTCCTGGATGGCGCGCACCCAGGCCGGATTGTTGACGCGCGGCTTCATCGTGTCGGCGTCGAACAGCCAGGCCTTGTCGTCGGGGTGCTTGGCATAAGCGGTGGCGCGACTGCCGAGGAAATAGAAGCCGAAGCCGCCCCAGGGCTTTGGCGCGTCGAGATAGCCATAGACGTCCTGGTCCTTGAGCTTCTTGCCCTTGAGGAACTTGGTCACCGCCTGAACCTGCTGCCAGGTCTTCGGTACGCCCCATTCACCTTCGCCGCCGCCATCCTTCCAGGCCTTGGCGAGGTCGGCATCGGCGAACACGTCGGTGCGGTAGTTGAAGTTGTGCGCGTCGCCGTCGACGGTCACGCGGTATTGCTTGCCGTCCCAGGTGCCGACCGGCGGCTTCAGATAGCTGACGAGGTCGTCGAAATCGATCTGGGTCTTGACCCAGTCGGGCATTTCCGACGTCAGGCCCTTGCCGCAGACATCGCCTTCGAACGGCGCGCCCATTTCGATGATGTCGAAGTCGACGGTGCCGGTCGCGATCGACTGCTGCAGGCGGGCGTTGTAGTCGGCCTGCGCCAGGTCGATCCAGTTGATCTTGGCGCCGGTGTAGGTCTCCCATGGCTTCAGGAAGCCGCGGAACAGCACATTGTGCAGGTTCTGGTTGTTGAGACCCATGAAGGTCAACTCGACGCCGGCGAATTCGCCTTCCTTGACATTGGCCTTGGTCGCTTCGAGGCAGAGTTCACCGACCTTCTGGAAGTCGGCGTCCGTCGGCTGGCCTTTGCCGACGCCGGGGATCTGCAGGATTTTTGTGCGCAATTCGCTTGCCGCGGAAGCCGGGCGCGTCAAGGCGCCAAGTCCGGCGCTGGATGCGGCTGCGATCGCGGCCATGCTGGCCGCGCCCTTCAATATGTCGCGCCTTGTGGCGCCGGCTCGAACCAGTTTGTCGTAAAGACCCGTTCTCATCGCCTATTCCTCCCAGAACATCAGTTTGAATAAATCGGCCAACTGTCGGACGCCGGAGCGCCAACGATGCTCCCGTTTCGGAAACGAATTAGGCAGGACCCCACCCTGCGTCGATTGAGGTTCCGATTGCGGATCGGATACCGACATTTTGACCAACGCCTGCCACTATTCTCACAACCCAACGCCGTGTCAACGAGAGCGGGTTTTTATCTATAAGGGACCGACTTGCCCTGACAGGTCGCGTTGGTTAGCTTCTGCGCCTACGGCTAATGGAGCCGATGGGGGAGATATGGCGCAAGTCGCGATCAGCAAGGTGGCCAAGGCCTTTGGAACGGTCAAGGTTCTGCACGAAGTCAGCGTCGATATCGCAGACGGACAGTTCGTGGTGCTGGTTGGCCCTTCGGGTTGCGGTAAGTCCACATTGCTCAGGATGGTGGCTGGGTTGGAGACCGTCTCCGCCGGTACGATCGCCATCGGCGACCGCGTCGTCAATCATCTGCCGCCGGCCAAGCGCGACATCGCCATGGTGTTCCAGAACTATGCGCTCTATCCGCACAAAACGGTCGAGCAGAACATGGCCTTCGCGCTCAAGCTCAGGAAAACCGATCCGGCCGTGGTCGCAGAGCGGGTCAAGCGCGCCGCCGATATCCTCGACCTCAATCCCTATCTGAAGCGCTATCCCCGCCAGCTTTCCGGCGGCCAGCGACAGCGCGTGGCCATGGGCCGTGCCATCGTGCGCAATCCGCAGGTCTTCCTGTTCGACGAGCCGCTGTCCAACCTAGACGCCAAGCTGCGCGTGCAGATGCGCACCGAGATCAAGGAACTGCACCAGAGGCTGAAGACCACCACCATCTATGTCACCCACGACCAGATCGAGGCCATGACCATGGCCGACAAGATAGTCGTCATGCGCGACGGCCGCATCGAGCAGGTCGGCGCGCCGCTGGAGCTGTTCGACAGACCGGCCAACCTGTTTGTCGCCGGCTTCATCGGCTCGCCGTCGATGAACCTGCTCAAGGGCACCATGCGCAAAGGCGACAAGCCCGGTGTCGACATCGCGGGCACGCTGTTCCCGATCGCATCGGGCAACGCCGCACAGGACGGGCAAGCCGTCGTCTATGGCGTGCGACCGGAGCATCTCGAAATCCATCCCGATGGCGTGCCGGCGAAGATTTCGGTGGTCGAGCCGACCGGCTCGGAAACGCTGGTGTTCCTGCGCTTCGGCGAAGGCGAGATGGTGGCGCTGTTTCGCGAGCGTCACGACTTCAAGCCGGGCGATACGTTGAAGCTGAAGCCACGGCTCGACCAGATCCATCTTTTCGACGCAGAGACCGGCAAGCGTCTCTGATCCCAACTCACGAGGAATACCATGCTCAAAGGCATCAACCCGCTGCTCAATGCCGACGTGCTGCAGGCATTGCGGGCAATGGGGCATGGCGATGATCTGATCATCGCCGACACCAATTTTCCGTCCGATTCCGTGGCGCGCCAGACGGCGCTCGGCCGCGTGCTGCGCATCGATGCCTCGGCGGCGCAAGTGGTCAAGGCGGTGCTGTCGCTCTACCCACTGGATACATTCGTCGACGACTCGGCCGCGCGCATGGAAATTGTGGGCAAGCCCGACGAAATTCCGCCCGTACAAAGCGAAGTGCAAAGGGAGGTCGACAAGGCCGAGGGCAAGTCGTGGCCGATGATCGCGGTCGAGCGCTATGCCTTCTACGAGCGCGCCAAACAGGCCTATTGCGTCATCCAGACAGGTGAGCGCCGCTTCTACGGCTGCTTCGCCTTTCGCAAGGGCGTCGTGCCGCCGGATGCGCAGTAGCGGCATGGCTTCGGGCAAGCCGGTCGTCATGAAGGCTGTCGTCATATTGGGTGTGTTCGTCGCCGACACCGCCTACAGGGCGCAGCGGCAGCCGCGCATGGGCGAAACCATCCTCGGCACATCCTTCACGCTGGGGCCGGGCGGCAAGGGTTCTAACCAGGCGGTTGCCGCCGGCAAGCTCGGCGCCGACGTCACCTTCCTCACCCGCCTCGGCGTCGATCCCTTCGCCGACATGGCGAGGCAGACCTGGGCGCAGGCGGGCGTGAAAAATGCCGTCATCAATACGCCGGAAAGCTACACCGGTGCGGCCTACATCTTCGTCGAGGAGACCACCGGCAACAACGCCATCATCGTCAGCCCCGGTGCTGCCATGCTGATCTCTCCAGCCGATATCGAAGCCAATGCCACGCTGATCGGCGGTGCCGGCGTCTTCGTCACCCAACTCGAACAGCCGATCGAAGCCGCCATGCGGGCGCTGGAGATCGCGCGTGGGGCAGGGGTGACGACGATCCTCAACCCGGCCCCCGCGGCAAAGCTTCCCGACCGCATCTACACGCTCTGCGACTACCTTACGCCCAACGAGACCGAGACGGAGGAACTGACCGGGATGAAGGTGTCCTCGGTCGACGAGGCGCGGCGCGCCGCGGACAGTCTGCTGAAAAAGCGGGTCGGCACGGTCATCGTCACGCTCGGCGACAAGGGCGCGCTTTTGCACTCGAAGGAGCGCTCCGACCATGTTCCAGCCGTCAGCGCCGGCCCGGTGGTCGAAACCACGGGGGCAGGCGATGCCTTCAATGGCGGGCTTGCCGCAGCACTTTCGAGGGGCGTGGAGCCGCTGCAAGCGGTGCGCTTCGCCTGCGCCGTCGCCGGTATCTCCGTGACGCGACCGGGGACTGCACCGTCGATGCCGACGTTGCAGGAGGTCGAGGCACTGCTGGCGAGGGGGTGATCTTGCAGGGCCAAGCGTAGGCAAGGGCTGAAAGGACCTGAGTGACCTCAGGTCTCTTGCAAGACAATATTTTTGACAATCAATGTCGACATTTCTCTGAAGCCAAGAGCTTGATACCCTTGAGAGAAATGGCGCGAGTGACGGGGCTCGAACCCGCGACCTCCGGCGTGACAGGCCGGCACTCTAACCAACTGAGCTACACCCGCGCATGGCGAACACGTGTCAGCCGTGTTCGTCGTTGGGGCGCTGGATAAGGGGTTCGCCACCGGGTGTCAAGCGTGACAGGACAGCATAACAGCAAACAGGAGAAGGTTTTTTGACAGCCGGCGTTTTGTTGGCAAAACCGGCATCCAACCAGGGCGTCCTGCGCTCATTTGGCCTTGCGAAGCGGACCCTGACCGCTTAAAGGTCCGGCCCGGAGCGGGCGATTAGCTCAGTTGGTAGAGCGCTTCGTTTACACCGAAGATGTCGGCGGTTCGAGCCCGTCATCGCCCACCATTCCATTAGTCCATTCAAACTGTTGCCAAGACACGGAACCGAGTCGTTCGGTGGGTGCTGCAATCACGGCGGCAACAGTCGAAAATCATTGCCTTCCGGCAGCAACTGCCCGCCATCGACGACGATGGTCGTGCCGGTGATGTAGCTGGCATCGTCGGAGGCGAGGAACAGGAAGGCGTTGGCGACGTCGCGCGGGTTGCCGAGGCGGCCGAGCGGAATGGAGTCCTCCATGTTCTTGATGTAGGCCGCGCCGCGATGCAGCTCGATGGCTTCGGTCAGGATGTTGCCGGGCTCGACGCCGTTGACGGTGATGCCGTAGCCGGAGAATTCCAGTGCCGCGGCGCGGATGAAGCCGTTGATGCCGGCCTTGCTGGCCGAATAGTGGCCGTGGCCGGGGCTGGTGACATGCGGGCCGGTGATGGAGGAGGTGTAGAGCATGCGGCCGAAGCCTTGCGCCTTCATCGGCACCAGGGCCGCGCGGCTGGCGTTGAAGGTGCCGCGCAGGTTGACCGCCATGACGCGGTCCCAGTCGTCGGCGCTGGTGTTCTCGATCAGTTGCCAGGGATAGATGCCGGCATTCTGCACGATGATGTCGAGGCGGCCATGCTGCTTCAGCGCCAGCGCCACGGCGGCCTCGGCGTCGCTCATTTGCGAGATGTCGGTGCGGATGAAGGGGACGCCCAACTCGTCAGCGGTGGCTTGCCCGGCATCGGCCTCGGTGTCGGCGAGCACCAGCCTTGCGCCTTCCTCGGCAAAGCGTAGCGCGATGCCCTTGCCGATGCCGCGGGCGCTGCCGATGATCAGCGCTACCTTGCCTTGTAACCGATTGGTCATGCGAGCCGTCCTGTCATGCGAGTCTTTGGCGAATGGTTTGCTTGAAGGCGTCGAGCAGCACGGCCGCCAGCACCAGCAGGCCGTGGATCACCTGGGTAAAATTGGCCGGCAGGCCCATCAAATTGATCGCCGTGTTGATGGCCGAGAGCAGCAGCACGCCGGCATAGACGCCGGGCAGGGTGCCGACGCCGCCTTTGAGGCTGACGCCGCCGATGACGACCGCGGCGAAGGCGTTGAACAGCAGGCCGACGCCGAGATTGGCGGTGGCGCCCGACGTGCGGATCGCCAGCAGCCAGCCGGCAAGGCCGGCAATCGCGCCGGCAAGCACGAAGGCGATGATGAGATTGCGGTTCACCCGGATGCCGGCGCGGAAGGTCGCCGTCTCGTTGCCGCCGATCATGATGAGATGCCGGCCGAACGGCGTCTTCGCCATGATCAGCGAAAAGACGACGAAACAGCCAACCGCGATCCAGGCGGTAAGTGGCAGGCCGACAAGGCGCTGGATGCCGAACCAGCGGATGGCCGGTGCAAGATCCTGCGCCGAGCGGCCGCCCGACACGACCAGCACGAGGCCGCGCACCCAGATGTAGGACGCCAGCGTGATGATGAAGGCGCTCATCTTCACCTTGACCACCAGATAGCCGTTGAAGGCGCCGATGAGACCGCCGACGGCCAGCGCCAGCAGCAGCGAAACCGGGACCATCAGCCATTCGGGATGCAGTTGCACGCCCATGCCGATGCCCGACGAGCAGAACAGGATGCCGACCGCCATGGCGCTAAGCGCTGCGACGGATTCGACCGACAGATCCATGTGGCCGGCGATGATCACCAGCGCCAGGCCGATCGACATGACGCCGAGCACGCTGGAAGCCTCGATGATGTTGGCGAAGATGCCGAGCTGAAAGTAGTTCGGGACGAAGATGGAGAAGACCACCAGCACGAACAGCAGCATGAACCAGACGAGGTTGTCGAGTACGAACTCCAGGGCTTTGCGTGTGCGCGGGTTCATGGGCTGATCCGGTTGGCGCATGCCCCGCGAAATCAATTCGATTTCGTCGGGTTCGGGCGCGGATTCAAATTCGCCACGGCGTCTTTTTGGACGCGGCGTTGTGAAGGGGCAGGCTCCGGGCCGTTACGGCCCGGAGCGCTTTCAATGACTATTCGACCGATTTGACGGTGTCCGTCGGCGGCTTCTGGTTGCCCCAGAAGGCCGGGTTGTCGACGTTTTCCTTGGTGATGGCGGCACCGGGGATCTTGATGTTCGGACCCCAGGCTTCCTTGGTCACGGTCGATTTCAAGCCGAGCACGTCGTATTCGCCGGGCTTGATCTCTTGCTTCTTGACGATCTTGTCCATGAACATGGCGACAGCCGCGGCCTGCGCGTAGAGCGGCTGCTCGATTTCGGCATTGAGCCAACCCTTGCGGATCAGGTCGAGGCCGACCGGAGCGCCGTTCGAGCTCATCAGCATGACGTCGCCCGGCTTCTTGCCGGCTGCCTCGAGCGAGGCGACGGCGGCGACCGAAAGGTGCGCGGCATGGCTGAAGATCAGGTCGATGTCCGGGTTCGCCAGCATCTGGTCGGCAACGATTGTGCCGGCATTGCTGGCTTCCCATTGCATGGCCGGAAGCGAGATGATCTTGACGTCGGGAAACGCCTTCATCTTCTCCTCGAAGCCCTTCTGGATGTCGAGCGTATAGGGGTCGCCGGGGTCGCCGAGGACCTGCAGCACCTTGCCCTTCACCGAACCGTGCTTTGCCTTCAGCAGCTTCTCGGCCTGGTCGGCGGCGACGTAGCCGATCTCGACCGTTCCGGCGACAGAGGTGAAGTCGGATGGCGTCGAGGTGATCTGGCGGTCGAACTCGACCACCGGGATGCCGGCGGCCCGGGCCGCCTCGATCGACGGTTTCAGGGCATTGAAGTCGACTGCCGCCAGGATGATGGCCGCCGGCTTCAGCGCGATGACATCGTTCATCTGCGATTGCTGGGCGTCGGTCTTGTTGTCGGCGTTCAGCGTCTTCATCTCGTAGCCGGTCTGCTTCAGGAACAGTTCCAGCGCGCTCACCGAGCCGGTCTGGAACTCGTCCAGCAGCGTCGGCACCATATAGTAGACGATACCCTTGGACTGGGCGAATGCCGGCGTGAGCGTGGCAAAGGCCAGTGCAAGGATACCGAAGACAGCAAGAAGTATTCGCTTCATGTCGTTCGCTCCTCTTAAGCCGGACCCCTCTTTTGTCCCTCAGCCTGTCGGTCCGGCACCGGCAAGCGTCTCACCGGTGATCATGTTGATCACCGCATCGGGACTTGTTTTATTGCGTGCGACATCGCCGGCCACGACGCCCTGGCGGATCACCACGATCCGGTCGGCGACCTGAAAAGCCTGCTGCATGATATGGGTGATGATGACGACGCCGATGCCCTGGTTCGCCACCTGGCGGATCATGTCGAGGCCGCGCCGTGTCTGTTCGACGCCGAGGGCGGCGAACGGTTCATCGAGCAGCACCAGCTTGCCGCCCCAGTGCACGAAACGGTTGAGCTCGATGGCTTGCCGTTGGCCGCCCGAGAGATGCTCGACATTGGCCCGCAGCGAGGGAATGCGGGTGCCGGCATTGGCCAGCGCCCTTCCGACGACGGCTTCCATGGCGCGCTCGTCGAGCACGGGAATGCCGAGAAACTTGCGTGTGATCTCACGGCCCATGAAGAAATTGGCGACCACGTCGACATTGGTGCACAGCGAGAGATCCTGGTAGACGGTCTCGATGCCGGCCGCCTTGGCCTCGGCTGGTGATTTGGCAAGGAATTCCTTGCCCTCGAACAGCATGCGCCCGGAGGTCGGCTCCAGTCCGCCCGATATGATCTTCACCAGTGTCGATTTGCCGGCGCCGTTGTCGCCCAGCAGCGCCACGACCTCGCCCTTGCCGATCGAGAAGCTGATCCCCTTGAGCGCTTCGATCGCGCCATAGTTCTTGGTGACGTTGTCGAGCACCAGCAGGGGTTCACTCATGCCGCAATCTCCCTGCCTTTGAGAAGGTCGCGCTCGCGTTCGCGTTCGGCCGCGAACATCTGCCCGAAGCGAGGTGACAGCACCCCGGAAACCGCAAGGGCGGCGGCGCCGCGCAGCACGGAATGCTGTCCGCCGCGCGCGACCACAACCCTGGGCGTCGTGCGGTCCTTGCGGGCCGAGACGGAGTTGTGCAGGCCTCCGGCCGAACCAGCCAGCATTTCGAGCAGGTCGGTGGACGCCAGCCCGCCGAGGATGACCGTCTCCGGGTCGAACAGGTTCTCGATGACGGCGACGGCGTTGTGAAAGATCGGTGCGACTTCGGCGACCCAATCCGCCTCGCTGCCGTTCCAGCGCCGGAGTGCCTCGAGCGACAAATATCTTTCGAGACAGCCGCTGTTGCCGCACGGGCAGGCCTCGCCGCCCGGAATAACGGGAATGTGCCCGATCTCGCCGGCATTTCCCCAGGCGCCGCGCAAGGCGCTGCCGTCATGAACCATGACGCCGCCAAGGCCAACGCCGAAATAGAGATAGTAATATTCGGAAAACTGGGCGCCGAGGCCGTAGAGGCGCTCGCCCATGGCGGCCGCTGCCATATCGGTTTCAAAGAAGGCCGGTAATCCGGTGGAGGCCGCCAGCCGTTCGCGCAGCGCCACATTCTTCCAGCCGGTCATGGTGGTTGGCCCCACGAAACTCATGGACTCCACGTCGAATGGGCCGGGCAGGGCCATGCCGACGCCCAGCACCCGCCCGCCAGCCCGTAGTCTGGTCAATTCCACCACCATCGCCCCGATCAGCTCGAAGGCGTGGTCCGGCGCCGCGTTCGGCGCCTCGCGGTAGATGCTCTCGATCACGTCGCCGCTCAGATTGATCAAGGCGGCGCTGATACCAAGCGGAGTGATGTGGATGCCGACGGCATAGCCGCCATCGGGGTTGATCCGGAGCGTTGCCGGCGGCAGGCCGCGCCCCTTCGGCTCTTCGCGCAGCGACAGGATGTAGCCTTGATCTTCCAGTTCGCGAACGATGGTCGACACCGTCTGCACGGTGAGGCCGACGCGCCGGGCGATCTCGCCGCGGGCGATCGGTCCATGAAGGCGGATGGACTCAAGCACGATGCGCCGGTTGTACGGCCGCCCGAACTCCTGATTGGTCCCCCGCAGTGCCATGCCTTGCGCCCCTTAGGAGAGCGTAACTTGGCACCGCTTATTTATTCAGTCAAATGGAATTCAAAAATAGTCAGATAACGAAGCCCGGGTCGAAAGCAGGAGGACGTATTCGGTTCAGGACCTGCTCACACGCCGCCCTGGCTGATTGCCGCCTGATCGAAACCCCTTCAATGGTGAGCGAACCCCGCGACCGTTGATCTGACAAAGATGGAGCAAAGATGATCGAATTGCCGTTTGCCCGCGACGAGTACCAACAGCGGCTTCGCAAGATACGCACCGAGATGGCGAAGCGCGGTCTCGAACTCCTTGTCGTCAACGACGTTGCCAACCAGCATTACATCACCGGCTATGACGGCTGGTCGTTCTACACGCCGCAGGTGGTGCTGGTTCCAATCGAGGAGGTCGAGCCGGTCTGGATCGGGCGCGCCATGGATGCGGCCGGCGGTCTTCTGACAGCCTGGATGAAACCGGAAAACGTGATCGGCTTTCCGGAAGATCATGTTCAGCGCGTCGATCGCCATCCCATGGACTGGATCGCGAGCTGGATCGTCGCCAGGGGCTGGGGTGTCAGACATATCGGCATCGAACTCGAAGCCTATTATTTCTCTCCCAAGGCGCACGCCCGGCTTGTCGCGGGACTTCCAAATGCAAAATGGCATGATGCCGACCTGCTGGTGAACTGGATCCGCGCGGTCAAATCGGCGCCCGAGATCGCCTATTTGCGCAAGGCGTCCACCTTGGCCGAAGCGGCCGTCACGCGGGCCTTCGAGGTGATCGCACCGGGTGTTCGCGAGTGCGATGCCATCGCCGCCATCCAGGCGGCGCAGATCGCAGGCAGCCCGGATTTTGCCGGCGACATCACCGCTCTTCCACCGACAATCCTCGGTGGCGAGAATGCCTCGGCGCCGCACATCATGTGGAGCGACAGGCGGTTCGGAGACAACGAGACGATTGCGCTGGAACTTGCCGGCGTTTGCCGCCGCTATGCCGCAGGCCTCGCCAGGACCATGCAGCTTGGCAAGACGCCGACAAATGTTTCGGACACGGCAAAAGCGGTGATCGAGGGCATGGATGCGGTGCTCGACGCGGTCCGGCCAGGAACGACTGCCGAAGCTGTTGAAGCAGCCTGGCGCAAGGTCATCCAGCGCTACGGACTGAAGAAGGAATCGCGCATCGGCTACTCCATCGGGGTCGCCTATCCGCCGGATTGGGGCGAGCACACGATCAGCCTCAGGCCGGGCGACAAGACCGTGCTTGAACCGGGCAACGTCGTTCATTCCATCCTCGGCATGTGGATGGACGGCTGGGGCATCGAGATCAGCGAGACCATCCTGGTCACCGAAACCGGCCATGAGACCCTGACGAAGTTCCCGCGAGAGATCCATGTCAAATCCTGAGGGTTCGGCCACGGCGGATGGTGTTGCGACAACCGTGACGACCGATATCGCCGCCGGAATTCTCGATCGGATGATCGAGGTCCGCCGCCATCTGCACCGCAATCCCGAGCTTTCGAACCAGGAGGCCGGCACGCAGCGCTATCTCAGGCAGATGCTGGTGGATCAGGGAATTGCCGACATTCGCGACGTTGCCGGCTTTGGCCTTGCCGTCGATATTGTCGGCACCGGCAAGCCGTCAAATCGAAAGATCGCCATTCGCGCCGACATCGATGCCTTGCCGATCGAGGAGGAGTCCGGCGTCGATTATGCATCGACGAATCCAGGCGTGATGCATGCCTGCGGTCACGACGCCCATGCATCGATGGCTTTCGCGGTGGCCGCGCATCTTCACCGGTCGCGGGACAGTTTTGGCGGCACCGTTCGCCTGATCTTCCAGCCGGCCGAGGAAGACGAACCGTCGGGCGGCAGGCGGGTGGTGGAAGAGGGGCTTCTGGACGACATCGACGCCGCGATCTGCGTCCATGTCGATCCCTACACGCAGTCCGGCAAGATCGCCGTCGGCTCCGGTCCATACACTCTGGCCTGTGACACGTTCGATGTGGTCGTCATCGGCTCGGCCGCGCACGCGGCAAAACCGCATGAAGGTGTCGATGCGTTGGCCGTGGCCTGCTCCCTGGTGAGCGAATTGCAGAAGATCGTTTCGCGCGAGATCGACCCGTACGACCCGCTGGTGATTTCCGTGACGGCCATCAATGGCGGCAACGCCTATAATGTCACCGCCGGCAAGGTCACGTTGAAAGGCACCATCCGCAGCGGCAGCGATGCAACCCGCGAGCGGGCCTGGCGCCGTGTTCGTACGATAGCCGAGGGTATGGCGACGAGCCACGGGGCGCGTGTCGAGGTCGACATCCACAAGGGCGAACCGGGTGTCGTCAACGATGTCGAGATGACTGAGCTGATTGCCGCCAGCGCCAAGGCCTGCATCGGCGCCGACAACGTCCTCAACACGCCCGGATGGACCATCGCTGACGATTTTGGCTACTACAGCGAGAAACGCCCGTCGGTCTACTTCCGGCTCGGCATCCGCAACGAAGCGGTCGGATCGGTGTTTCCGCTCCACCACGCCCGGTTTCGTGTCGACGAGGCCGCGTTGAAGGTCGGCGCGGCCACCCTGGTTTCGGCAGCGACGGCGTTTCTGTCGACGGGAGCGCCTTAGTCAGCCATCATGATGGTCATCGGCGCATGGGGCAGGAGCCCAGCATCTCTTACAGATATTGGGCGACCTTCTTGCCGACCGTGAGGAAGCGCAAGGGATCGATCGCTTCGCCATTGTGGCGCACTTCGTAGTGCAGATGCGGGCCGGTCGAGCGGCCGCTGCTGCCGGTCTTGCCGATGACGGCGCCGGCGTCCAGTTTCTCGCCGACGGTCACGTCGATCTCGCTGAGATGCCCGTAACGTGTCGCAAAACCATTGCCGTGGTCGACTTCCACCATGCGGCCATAGCCGCCGTTCCAGCCGGCCTTGGTGACGGTGCCGGGTGCGGTGACCTTGGCGGCCATGCCGATCGGGGCCCTGAAATCCATGCCGGAATGCAATGCCGCGGTGCCGAGGATCGGGTCGGTGCGCACGCCGAACGGGCTGGTGACGGAGTGGCCCGGTGCGGGGTTGGTCAGCGGCAACTGGCGCGCTTCCTTCTTGAGATGGTCGAGGGCGTCAAGCGCTTCGTCCAACTCTTTGACCTTGCTGTCGAACATCATCGAACTGTCGAGCGGGATCAGCGGTCCGCCGACATCGCTGTCGCCCTTGCCAAAGTCGCTGTCGACGGGCAGTCCGGCCGCCTCGAGCGCCTGGGTAATGGCATCGGCGCTCTTGTAGGCATTGTCGGCAAGCGTGCTGATGCGGGTCAACTGGTCGCTCTCGATGGATTTCAGCGACTGGTTGATCGAGACGAAGAGCTTGTCGGCACGATCGGCGGCTGAATCGTTGGGCAGCGGATCGGAGCGGGTCGACCACAGCGAGAACGGCCTTGTGTCGCCGGCGCCGGGATCGGCGCTCAGGCTGGCGACCGCATAGTTCCGCGCGGGCTCCTTGATGCTGCCGGTCACTTCGGCGCGTTTGTCCGGCTTCGCGACCGCTGCCGGATCTTCGGCCGGCGCTGCGCCGACCTCGCTCTCGGCGCGTTCGAGCAGCGGGCCAAGGCGACCGTGACGCTGGCTCAGCTGGCTCTGCCGTTCAAGCAGTTCGCTGACCTTGGTTTCCATCAGCTGCTGGTCGAGCAACTGCCGGCTGGTGATGCGGTCGACCTGGGCGCGAAGCGCCGAAATGCGATCTTCATAAGCTTGCTGCATGCGCGCCTGACGCGCCGTGGTGGCGCCGATCAAATCGTCGCGCAGAACGAGATAGGAGGTGGCCATGAGGTAGCCGACGGCAATGGCGGCGAGCGCCGAGCCGATAAAGGCCGCCAGCCACGGTCGGATCGTGAAATGCCTGATCTCGTTGCCACGGGCGATGATGACCGTATGGGGCTCCTTACGCCTGCCGAATACTGCGGACTGACCGGTTGCGTTCACGGGACCAAGCTTTCGTTTACGACACCACGACAGCTTGACTACACATTATTAAGGTTAACAAAGGCTTGCAGCGTCGGCTTGCCCGCAGCGAACGCCCGCCAGGCGTGCATATGGTTGTAAGGGAAACCGGGCCAACCTCGCCGGCAAAACCTCAAAGCGCGCGAACGGCCTCGAGCACCTCTTCCGCATGGCCCTTGACGCGGACCTTGCGCCAAATCCTGGCGATCCGCCCGTCGCGGCCGATCAGGAACGTCGCGCGCTCGACGCCCATATACTTGCGGCCATACATCGATTTCTCGACCCACAGATGGTAGGCTTCGATCACCTTGCGCTCCTCATCGGCGGCGAGGTCGATGGTGAGATTGTATTTCGACTTGAACTTGTCGTGCTTCTTGACGGGGTCGGGCGACAGGCCGATCACCACGGCGCCGGCCTTCTCGAAGTCCGGCTTCAGCTGCGAGAAGCTGATCGCCTCCTGTGTGCAGCTTGTTGTGTCGTCCTGCGGATAGAAATAGAGCACGATGGGCTTGCCGGACGATGCGGCAAGGCTGACTGATCCGCCGCCGTCCCGCGGCAGGTCGAATTGCGGCGCGAGATCGCCTACGTCGAGGTCAGCCATACCGATGCCCTTGTTTGAGGTTACGCGCGAAGCCACACCGATATAGTGTCGGACGGGGATTCGTCCACGATCGAGTTCGTACAACGGAAAATTGCGTGGATCAGGAGCGACCGCAGCACGAGAAGATCCGGTTCAGGCGTGATGAGATCACCGACCTGGGGACCTTTCCGTCCGCCTGCCGTGTGCCGCCGCTCGGTCAGGCTTCGATCGGACGCGGTTTTCGCATCCTGTCGCGACTGTTCGCCGGTCTGGTCGCTTTCGTGCTGCTGGCCGCCGTGCTCGTTTATCTGGTTGGCGCCTCCGGCATCGGAGCCGACCGGCTTCGCACCGAGGCGGAAACGGCGCTCGAGAAACTGGCGGGCGTCGATGTCAATGTCGCGGTCGGGCCTGCCCGCATCACGCTCGACGGTTCGAGTTTCATCGCGCTTCAGGTCAGCGACGTCAGCTTGAAGACATCGGACGGCAAGCCGATGGCCGATGCCGGCCGCGTGCGCTTCGGCGTGCGTCTGTTCCCGCTGCTGTGGGGAGACGTGCGGCTGACCAGCGCCAGGATCTCGGATGCCCGCATCGTCGTGGCTGCGATGCCGTCCGGCGGCGACTGGACCGCCGGCCTGCGCAATGCGGACGGCCTCATCGATCCGGAGAAGCTGTCCGCCGCGGTGTTCGGAAACATCAACCACGCACTCGATGCCGTGCGGGAGGATTCGCTGCGCCGGATCGATCTTCGCAATGTCGAATTCGTGCTGCCCGAAACCGGAGCGATCAAGCTCGTCAAGATCACCGACGCCACCGTCGTGCAGTCGGGCCCGGGCGGCATGCAGTTCTCGTCCACGGCTGACATCGACGGCAGGACGCTTACCGTTGCCGCGACCGCCACCCGTGATATCGCGGCGCACCGGGTCACGGCGCTGGATGCAAGCATCGATCTGGCCGATACCGGCGACGCGGCGGCCGCTGCCGGCAAGTTGGGAACAGTCGCGCTGAAGCTGACGGGATCGGAAGGGTTCGGCGTGAACGCATCGCAGCTGACGGCCGCTTTGTCGTCGACGGGTTCTGTCCTCGATCTCGGCACGCGAGGACTGCTGCCGGCGGACGTCGATATCAATGCGACGCTGGTTGCGGGCAGCAACAAGGTCCAGGTCGACAGATTGCTGCTGAAGACCGGCCGCTCGATATTCGATTTCGCCGGGTCGATCGGGCCGAAGCCGGCAAGCGGAGCGGTGGGTGAAGAGCCCTCCTATCGCTACGACCTGACCAGCGACGGGTCGTCGCTTGCGCCTTCGGAGTCGCCCGAGCCGGCGCTCACCTTCCTCGCCCGGATTGCCGGCGTCTACAACACTGTGAGCCACAAATTGGTCGCCGAGCAGATCGCGCTCCGGTCCGCCGGCTCCGGCGAGATGCTTGGTACCGCCGCCGTGGCGTTCGTCGACGGCAAAGTGCCGGGGATCAATCTGGCGTTCAACATCCACGACATGCAGGTCTCTCACGTCAAGCAGCTATGGCCGTGGTTTTCGGCGCGCAATGCCCGGCTGTGGGTGCTGGCCAATCTGTTCGGCGGCCGTGTCGTCGACGCCAACCTTCAGTTCCAGGTGGTGCCGGGCCGCCTCGGCAACGGCGTGCCGCTTTCGGCCGATGAAGTGTTCGGCCGCTTCCAGATCGAGGGATCGCGATTCGACACCGCCGGCCGCATCCCACCGATACGCGACGCGGTCGGCGTCGTTGGTTTCCACGGCAACGATGTCGATATCTCGCTCTCCTCGGGCACCGTCTACATGCCCAGCGGCCGCACCGTGGCGGCCAGCAACGGCACGCTGACAGTCAAGGCGGCCAACCGCCCGCCGGTCGTCGGTGCGCTCGACATCGATGTTGAAGGCGACGCATCCGCCGTTGCCGAACTCGCATCCTACGAGCCGATCAACGCCATGCGCCATGTCGGCATCCTGCCGGAAGACCTGTCGGGCAGCGTCACCGGCCACGTCAAGGCGGATATTCCGCTGCAGTCCGGCGTCGACTCCTCGAAGCTCGATTGGCTGGTGTCGCTCGACTACAGCGGCATGTCCTTGGCCAAGCCCTTCGAGGGCCAGATCGTGACGGATGCCGACGGTTCGATCACAGTCGATCCGGAGAAGGCGGTGATCTCCGCCAAGGCGTTGCTGAACGGCATTCCGGCCGAACTCGATCTGGTAGAGCCGCTCAGGGATGACGGGCCGGCACGCAGCCGCAAGGTGGCCCTGGTGCTCGACGACAAGATCCGCGCTGCCGCCATGCCCGGCCTGAAGCCGCTGCTTGCCGGAACGGTGAAGGTGGCGATCGACAAGAACGGCGGCGGCGACCAGAACGTCTCGGCCGATCTGACCAACGCCAGGCTGGACATTCCCTGGGCCGGCTGGAGCAAGGGGGCGGGGGTCCCCGCCAATGTCACCTTCGTCATGACCAGGTCCGGCGACACCATGACGCTGTCTGATTTCGACCTCGACGGAAAGACGTTCTCCGTCGACGGCAGCATCGTGCTGGTCAATGGCGCCTTGTCGTCGGCGCGGTTCAGCAAGGTCACCTTGAACAGGGGCGACGACGTTGCCGTGTCGGTGAAGCGATCCGGCAAGGGCTATGCGGTCGACATAACGGGCAACGCGCTCGATGCCCGCTCGCTCATCAAGCAGTTCACCTCGGACGTCGACACGGCTACCAAGACCACCGGTTCCGACGCCATTTCCGTCAGCGCCGATGTCGACCGGCTGACCGGTTTCCACGACGAGCAATTGTCCAACCTGAAGCTCGACTACAGCGCGGCCGGCTCGCGGGTGAACGGGCTGAAGGTCAGCGCCACGGCCAGTTCAGGTGCGGCCATATCGATCAGCAACACCACCGGCGCCGGCCGGCGCACGCTCAACATGCAGTCCGCGGACGCCGGCGCCATCCTGAGATTCCTCAACATCTACGAGCATATGGAAGGCGGAACGATCACCCTGGCGCTTGCGGGGCCGAGCGACGGATCGCTGAGGGGCAAGGTCGACACCAGCAACTTTTTCGTGGTCAACGAACCGAAATTGGCCTCCATCGTCTCGACCACGCCGGCCGGCGACAACCGCAGCCTCAATCAGGCGGTCAAAGGCAAGCTGGATACGTCGCGGGTGAAGTTCGAACGCGGTTACGCTGAGATCGACAAGGGCAGCGGCTATCTGAAACTGGCCAATGGCGTGCTGCGCGGACCGCGCATCGGCACGACGTTCCAGGGCACGCTCTACGACCAGGACAACAACATGGACATGACCGGCACATTCATGCCGGTCTATGGCCTCAATCGCATCTTCGGCGAATTGCCCATCGTTGGCGCGCTGCTCGGCAATGGCCGTGACCGTGGCCTGATCGGCGTCACCTACCGGCTCAAAGGCAATGCCAACAAGCCGCTGCTGGACATCAATCCGCTGTCGGTGATCGCGCCCGGAATATTCAGGTCGATTTTTGAGTATAGGTGAGTGGCGCGGATCATGGTCGCCGCGCGCAAAGTGTCAAATCAACCGGTCCGTCGCTTCGGCACCGCAAGGCGGCGGGGATGGTCAGTTGATTGCCTGTTGGAAGTTGCTTGAGCCGGAATTAGCCGAGTACAGGATACCGTTCTTGCCGAGCCAGTATGTGCCGCTGGCAACGTTCTCCCAGTAGAAACCCGTAGTGCCGACGCCGATGGTCGTTCCGCCGACAAACCCTTCGAAGGCGCTCGCCGATGACGAATATTGGTATTGGCCAAGATTGTTGTACACGGCGGCGTTGCCGACGCTGTCGAACCTGACATATCCGAGATCGTCGGAGCCGTTGCCGTATCTGTTGTAGTGAGGATCGTCCGCAAGGGTGATCCGGTTTCCGTTCGCCATGAAGAACGTGCATCCGGGCGTTGGCTCGACACTCTGGCATGGCACGTCGAACACAGTCTTGAACGGGGAATTGATCTCGGTGGAAACCGCCGCGCGGGCCGTCTTGGGAACGCCCGGCATCGTCATTTCAGCATATTGCATCTGGCGGTCGAGGCGGTTGATGAGGCCACCGCTTTCCTGCGAAGCGTGCGGTCCAAACTCCATCGACAGTTTCGCGCCCAGATAGGCGCCTTGCGTCATCCCGTCACGATAGCCGGCGTAGACGCTTGCCGTCATGTCGTTGTCGAAGGCATAGCCCAATCCGATCTGCGCGCCCGCGCCGAAATTGGGCGAGGTCCAGGCCGTTCCCTCGATCGAGGTCTTGCCGAACGCCTTGCTGAAATCAACCTTTGCGAACAGCCCGTCATCGCCATTGTCGATGGCACGCTCGTAGCCGATCCTGGCGCCTAATCTCAGGGTCGGATCGAGATAGGTTTCGAAGCCGGGCGCAACCCGAACGCCGCTCGCGCCGTCGAAGCGCGTCTTCGCGAAGGGCTCGTCAATCAACATGGCGGACGGGCTGTTCCAGCCATCGACACCGAGAGAAACCGTGGTCGCCGCGCTCAGGCGCAGGTCGAGCGAGCTGGCAAGGCTCCAGGTTTCGACACTCTTGTCTGTCGTCAGGCCGAACAGCTGATCGGCATCCTCGCGGACGAATTGTCCGGTAACCTGCACGGCGAGCAGTTCGCCCAGGTTCGCCGCACCGCCAACCATCAGCCGCGCGACGCCGTTTCCCTTCTCCGCGGCCATGCCGAAGGCTACCGGAAGGTCGGAGAATGCAGCGACGATCCTGGCATTCAGCCGCTGCTGGTTGTCGTCTTCCGAAACCTGCCCGTTTACGATCAGGCGGACCGATTTCTGCGAGGGCTCCGGCGTTTGCTCCTGGGCGCCGGCCGGGAAGGCTCCCGCGATCCAGGCCACGGACGCCGCCATCATCTTGCCTGTTCTCATTTTCGTCCCCAAGCCTGCGTCGGGCTTCCCCAGAGCCAACGTTGCAACGTTGGTCAGATCGCCTGTTTCGACGACTTATGCTCGGTGGACGGATTCCTCGCATCACCCATTTGGGCTATGCGGCCGCAGGAACGGCCTGAAAATCAAAGTCTTAGCTAGAGCTTGCTTCGAGGCGGCGGTGCCTGTCGCTCTAGTGGCGCAGGATCAGGGCGGCGAGCTGGCTTTGGCGACGGGTCTCGGTCTTGGCAAAGACGGACTTCAACTGCGCCCTGACCGTGTGAATGCTGACGTCGCGGCTGTCCGCATGGTCGCGCAGCGAGATGCCTTGGGCGATGGCCACGGCCAGCTCCGATTCAGCCGGTGTCAGCCCATAGCCTGGCAATGCAGCGACGGAAGGCTGCGGCGTCGGCTGGTTGCGCAGGACCAGCATTGCAATCGGAAGGTCCTCGAAAATCTGATCGAACATTGTTTGCGTGTTCTGTGGGCGAGCGGCACGATCATCGCGCGCATCGGCGAACCGGCCGCCCGACGAACGGGGAAGCTGCCTGGAATTGCGGGAAAATCCGCTCTCGCTATCGCGGCCAGGGCAATCCGTAGGGTCGCATCGGCCCTCGGATCCTTGAGGTGCAGGTGCCCGTCGCGGTCGACGGCGAGCAAAGACGCGTCCTTGCGCATCGCCGTTCCGGCACGGTTGCAGTGGGTGATACGCCCGGCTCTGTCGATGAACAGCACAGCGTCGGTCGATGTCTCAAGAGTGGCGCGATAGTCTTCTCCCTCCACCTGGTGCGGGATGTGCCGCATCAACTCGAACGAGCGGGTGATATGCGGCCCAAGCAGGTCAAACGTCCTGTTTACCCGCGCCCGCACGAGATCATGGTTGCGCAGGCGAATATTGCCCGAAAGGAAGAGCATCCTGTCCGATGAGCGATGCAGCGCAACGGCGCTCGCGGACACCAGACTCTGGCTACGCAGACAGTCATTGTAGAACTCGGTTTTGAGAAGCTTGTCCGGGTCGTATATTTCTTCCGATTGAACAAGCTTGCCGATCGGGGCGATAGCCATTCCGTTCGCCCAGACGTTGATCGCCGCATAGTCTCGCACATAGGAATCAATAAATTCCGGCGCAGCCCCGGACGCGAGCAAGCCCAGGCTTGCTCGGGCGACGGTATCATGCGCATGCAGGCAAATGAGCGTGTCGTCCAGATGGCCTGACAGGTCCCCGACGAACGCGGACCATTTGTGCGGGTCGATGCCTGCCTCGTAGACCGTGTGGATAAGGCTGTTGAAGTCGTCGAGCGTGATCTCAGGCAAGGTCGGTGCTCCGCAAACCATAGCTGGCGGCGGGAGCGGACGCATCGCCTGGGCGTGCTCGTGCGTGATGCTTGCGTGGATTGATCTTCACAGGCGGCCCCCCGGCGCATGGACGATGCATTCAACGCAATTTATGCGCCCAAGACGGAGCCGTCAAACGCTGATCCTGACACGCGGTTGGCTCGGTCCCACCGTGCGGATCAGGCAGGCCGTACCAGGATGTGTTTTTTCTTTCCCAGAGAAAGCTTTACGACGTTTTCCGGACTCAAATCCTGAGGAGTCACCAAGCGGCGCTCGTCGCTCACCGGCTCGTCGTTCAGGCGCACGGCACCGCCCTGCACATGCCGCCGCGCTTCGCCGTTCGATGCCGCCAGTCCGGCGGTGACCAGCAGCGACAGGATGCCGACGCCGGTTTCAAGCGCCGTTTTGTCGACCTCGACGGTCGGCAGCGACTCCGCGAGCGCGCCCTCCTCGAACGTCTTGCGTGCCGTATCGCTGGCTTGCTCGGCGGCTGCACGGCCGTGCAGCAGGGCGGTGATCTCGGTGGCGAGGATCTTCTTGGCCTCATTGATCTCGGATCCGCCGAGCCGCTCGAGCCGCGCCACCTCGTCCAGCGGCAGCGTCGTGTAGAGCTTGAGGAAGCGGGCGACGTCGGCATCCTCGGTGTTGCGCCAGTACTGCCAGAATTCGTAGGGGCTCAGCATCTCCGCGTCGAGCCAGACCGCGCCCGAAGCCGACTTACCCATCTTGGCGCCCGACGAGGTGGTGAGCAGTGGCGTGGTCAGCGCATAGAGCTGCGCGTCCTCCATGCGGCGGCCGAGATCGATGCCGTTGATGATGTTGCCCCACTGGTCGGAGCCGCCCATCTGCAGGCGGCAGCCGAGACGCTTGTAGAGCTCGACGAAATCATAGGCCTGCAGGATCATGTAGTTGAATTCGAGGAACGACAGCGACTGCTCGCGATCAAGCCGCAGCTTGACGGAATCGAACGCCAGCATGCGGTTGACGGAAAAGTGACGGCCGACATCGCGCAGGAAATTGACGTAGTTGATCTCCATCAGCCAATCGGCGTTGTTGACCATGATGGCGTCGTTGGGACCGCTGCCGAATTTGAGGTAGGGCATGAAGTTGCGGCGGATGCCGGCCAGATTGTCTTCGATGTCCTGCGGGGTCAAAAGCTTGCGCGCCTCGTCCTTGAAGGACGGGTCGCCGATCATCGAGGTGCCGCCGCCCATCAGCGCGATCGGCCGATGACCGGTTTGCTGCAGCCAGTGCAGCATCATGATCTGGATCAGCGAGCCGGCGTGCAGGCTCTTGGCGGTGGCGTCGAAGCCGATATAGGCGGTCACCGTCTCCTTGGCGAAGATAGCGTCGAGGCCGGCATCATCCGAAGTCTGGTGGATGAAACCGCGCTCGCTCATCGTGCGCAGGAAATCGGATTTGAAGGCGGACATTGTTTCTTTCCCGAAAGCGCCCGGCCAGCGTGGCGCGGACGTGTATCAACGCGCGCGTTTAGCATCCAAGCGCGGTCAGCAAAAGTGGTTTCCGATTTTGCGGCCCGCGCGGATCGTCAGGCCACTTCTTGCCTCATGCTTTTGGCTGGCGTATTGAGGCGCCGCGCAGGGGCAGGGCCCGAGGCGCCGCGACGGGGCCATCCCGCAGATCAGATCCGGAAAGCTTCGCGATGAACAGGAACTATCTCATCCTCTTTCTGTTCAGCGTGCTGATGACATTCAGCGGACTGGCGAGCCTTCCACCCATCGACCGCGACGAATCCCGTTTTGTCCAGGCCACCAAGCAGATGGTCGAAACCTCCGACTATGTCGACATCCGTTTTCAGGATGCCTCGCGCTACAAGAAGCCGATCGGCATCTACTGGCTGCAATCGGCGGCCGTGGCGCTGAGCGGCGAGGGGGCCGCGGCGCCGATCTGGGTCTACCGCCTGGTCTCCATGCTTGGCATTGCCTTGGCGGTGGTCGGCATCGCCTGGACGGGCACCAAGCTGTTCGGGGCCAATGCCGGTCTCGCCGCCGGCCTGATGATGGCGGCCATCTTCGCCACCGCCTTCGAGGGTCGTGACGCCAAGACCGACGCCATGCTGCTGGCCTGCTGCGTGGCGGCGCAAGGCGCGCTCGCCCAGATCTATCTGGCAGCGCGCCGCAACGAACCGGTAGCCGCCCATCTGCCGTGGATTTTCTGGACCGCTCAAGGCCTTGGAATCCTTATCAAGGGGCCGGTGGCTCCGCTGTTGTCGGTGCTGACGGTCGCCGCCCTGTTTGCCTTCGAGCGCGACTGGCGCTGGCTCCTGAAGCTGAAGCTCGTGCGCGGTGCCGCCCTGGTGCTGCTCATCGTGTTGCCTTGGGTCGCCCTCATCACCTGGAAGAGCGGCGGAGCCTTCCTCAGTGATGCCGTCGGCAAGGACATGATGGCCAAGGTCGCCTCGGGCGAGGAATCGCACGGCCTGCCGCCGGGCTTCTACATGCTGACCTATTCCTTGTTCATGTGGCCGTTCGGTCTGATCGCGGTTGGCGCCGGGCTGCAGGCCCTCAACCGTCTGCGCGACGATCCCCGGCTGCGTTTCTGCCTCGCCTGGTACATTCCGTTCTGGCTGGTGTTCGAACTGATCCCGACCAAGCTGCCGCACTATGTCCTGCCGGCCTATCCCGGCATGGCGCTGCTGATCGGCTGGCTGCTGACTTTGCCGCCGCAGGAGGCGAATGCGCCGCTCAGGCGCTGGCAGGATTGGTTGTGGTGGTCGACCGCATTCGGTCTTGCCGTGGTCAGCCTTGGCCTGGCGGTGGTCTGCGTCGGAGCGCCGATCTATCTCACCGGCGCCTTCTCCTGGTGGAGCATCCCGGCCGCCGCGGCGGCGCTGGCGGCAGGCTATTTCGCTTTTTCGCGGCAGCTGCAAGTGCCGCTCTTGCGCATCGGCGCCATCGCCGTCTGCGCGGGCATCACCTATGGGCTGTTGTTCGGCGTCATCGCGCCTTCGCTGAAACCGATCTGGCTGAGCCCGGCGATCGAGGCGGCGTTCCAGGCCAACAGGCCTTGCGACACCACGGTGCTCGCTTCGGCGGAATATCACGAGCCGAGCCTGGTGTTCCTGGTCGGCACCAAGACCATCCTGACCGATGTCGATGGCGTCGCCAAGCATCTGCTCGGCGACCCCGCCTGCGCTCTGGCGCTGGCGCAGGTCGGCGACGAGCAGAAACTGAATGGGTTGCTGGCGGCGCAAGGCAAGTCGGCGAACCGCGTTGCCGAGGTCGACGGCCTCAACTATTCGTCGGGAGACAAGCTGTCGCTCGGCCTCTATCGTGTGACCCAGTGACGGCTCGCCGATGCCCATGACGGCAACAATGGGGTCGAATTTCCTATGCTGGTGAAATCACGCCCGCCCGTTTCGAGCCTGCTCCTTGGGGTAGGGCGCCGGTCGCTCGACAATTTTCGCGATACGATGCAGATCGCCAAAAGCCGTTTTGCCACCCGTCCGGCCAGATACCCGAACGTTTTGTGGTCGGTCTGGGTGCTGGTCTGGATTTTGCTGACGGCGGTTGCGTTTGTTCGTCTCGACACCCCGGCCGGAATGCTTCACGGCAAATGGTCGGCGGGATTTGCCCGGACTGCCGACTTTTTCACCCAGTTCGGCCTGGGTGGCTGGTATCTCATTCCCTCAGTGCTTCTGCTTGTCGCCGCGAACCTGACGGATTGGCGAAGCCTCTCGCGGCGCTCGCTGATGCTGCTCTACAACTGGACCTGCCTGGCTTTTCTGGTGCTGTGCGCCACCGGTCTGTCGGGGCTTGCCGTCAATGTGCTGAAATATGCCATTGGCCGGGCTCGCCCCCTCTATTACGAGGACTTTGGCGTGCTGACCCTGCACCCCTTCGCTTTCGATGCGCGCTTCGCCGGCTTTCCGTCCGGCCATGGTACGACGATGGGCGCGGTGTTCGGGGTCGCTTTGCTGTTGTTTCCGCGGCGCTGGTACATCGCCCTGGCGATCACTGCTTGTATCGCCTCGACCCGTATCTTCGTTGGCGCGCACTATCCCAGCGACACCGTCGCCGGCTTCGGCCTTGGCTGCGGCTTCGCGCTTGCCTGCGGGCTGGTCTTTGCCCGGCTCGGCTTCATCTTCCGGCCGATGCCGTCGGGACTGCCGGTCCGCAAGAAGACGTTTCGGCTGATTGCACCGACAAGGAAGGCTGGCTGAGCATTCGAAGTTCAGTTGCCGTCCAGTCCGCCATAGGATCTGACCAGGCCGGCCATGCCGGGCGACTGGTTGTCTTCGCTTTCCAGCCCCTGTGCAACGCCGACGCGATCGGCGACCGGCCGGTTCTGGCTGACCTTCCACTTGCCGTGGATTTCGCTGATCTCGATTTCCAGCCCGATAATGCCCTTGATCTGCGACTGGATGAAGGGCTCCGGCGCATCGGTCACCGCCCAGGGCGCGGCGCGGGCGCCTTCCTGAGAGACGGTCAGATCGGCGATCTGCTGCGCCAGCCAGTCCTGATCATCCATCACCTTGACGGTGCCGCGAACCTGCACGATGGCGTAATTCCAGGTCGGCACCACCTTGCCGGTCTCGCGCTTGGTCTCATACCAGGACGGCGTCACATAGGCATCGCTGCCCTGGAAGACGATCAGCACGGGTGACGCCGGATTGTCGGCCAACAGGCGCCATTGCGGGTTGGCCCGCGCCAGATGGGCGCGCAGCCTGCCGTTCGGCCCGATTTTCGCGTCAAGCAGGAACGGGACAGCGTTGGCGACCGGCCCATCGGGCCCGTTGGAAACCAACAGGCCCAGCGGATGCGCCCGGATCAGCCCGTGCAGGATTTCCGGCCGCGTTTCCCTGAAATGAGGAGGCTCGTACATCGCCGTCCGTTCTTTCCTTGTCTATCTCAGCCGCTTCGGGCGCGGATCCGACAATTCGCCGGCCAGCCGGCGGTCGAGATAGTCGGCGCATTCCTCGAGCAGCAGGTCGGCATCGTTGGCGAAGAAATGGTTGGCGCCGGGCAAGGTCTTTTGCGTGATGGTGATGCCCTTTTGCGTGTGCAGCTTGTCGACAAGGCCCTGCACATCCTTCGGCGGCGCCACCTTGTCGGCATCGCCATGGATGATCAGGCCCGATGACGGGCAGGGCGCCAGGAACGAGAAGTCATAGGTGTTGGGCTGCGGCGCGATCGAGATGAAGCCTTCGATCTCCGGCCGGCGCATCAGAAGCTGCATGCCGATCCAGGAGCCGAAGGAGTAGCCGGCGACCCAGCAGCTCTTGGAATCGGGATGCAGCGACTGCACCCAATCCAGCGCCGCGGCGGCATCCGACAACTCGCCGGTGCCGTGGTCGAACTCGCCCTGGCTGCGGCCGATGCCGCGGAAATTGAAGCGAAGCGTGGTGAAATCCCGCTTCTGGAACATGTAGAAGAGGTCGTAGACGATCTTGTTGTTCATCGTGCCGCCGAATTGCGGATGCGGGTGCAGGACGATGGCAATCGGCGCGCTCTTTTCCTTGGAAGGCTGATAGCGACCCTCCAGGCGGCCGGCAGGACCGGTGAAAATGACCTCAGGCATAAAATACTCCACTGGGTAATACGAATGCGCGGTGCCTGGAACGTTTCCTCTGGCCTTGACGCAGGGCGAGCGTCTTCTTAGAAGCTAGTTTAGAATTGTTCAAAACTGGGTGGCAAGACATCGAGCCCGGCCACCCGCGCCGCAAGCCGCGTAAATAGGACGGCTCGCCTTGGAATTTCAAGGAAATAACGCCATACGACAGCGGAATGGCTTCTGACGGGACTTGACGGACGAAAATGGCCGCAAAACGCGCCTATCTCGATTATAATGCCAGTGCGCCGCTGCTTGCCGCGGCCCGCGAAGCTATGGTCGCGGCTCTTGACGTCGCCGCCAATCCGTCATCGGTTCACGCCGAAGGGCGCGCCGCCCGCCGTCTGATCGAAACCGCCAGGCGTGACGTGGCGGCGCTCGTCAACGCCAAGCCCGAGCATGTCGTGTTCACCTCCGGCGCCACGGAAGCAGCCTCGACGCTGCTGTCACCCGACTGGCGGATGGGGCGCGGCACGGTGCGTATGAGCCGGCTTTACGTGTCGGAGGCCGATCATCCCTGCCTGTTGAACGGCGGACACTTCCCGGCAGCGCAGGTTACCCGGATCGGTGTCGACGCCAACGGCATCGCCGATCTCGGCGCCTTGGCGTCGGCGCTCGGCGGTCACGACAAGAGCGAGGGCCTGCCGCTGGTCGCCATCCACGCCGCCAACAACGAGACCGGCGTCATCCAGCCGATCGATCGCATCGCCGCGATCGTCAAGGCGGCGGGCGGCATCCTCATTGTCGACGCCGTGCAGGCCGCAGGGCGTGTTTCGACCGATCTATCAATGGGTTACGCCGATTATCTGATTCTGTCCTCGCACAAGATCGGTGGTCCCAAGGGCGTCGGCGCCATCGTCGCGGCTTCCGATTTGATGATGCCGAAGCCGTTGATCAATGGCGGCGGCCAGGAAAAGGGCCATCGCGGCGGCACTGAAAACCTGGCTGCCATTGCCGGTTTTGGCGCGGCCGCCCGCGAGGCCCTGGCCGGATTGCCGGCCATGGATGCGGTGCGCCGGCGCCGCGACGAGATCGAAGCCATCGTGAAAACGCTCGTGCCGGACGCGGAAATCTTTGGAACCGGTGCGCCAAGGCTTGCCAACACGGCATTCTTCGCTATTGCGGGCGTCAAAGCCGAAACCGCGCAGATCGCCTTCGATCTGGCCGGTGTAGCGCTGTCGGCCGGCTCCGCCTGTTCGTCGGGCAAGGTCGGACCGAGCCATGTGCTGAAAGCAATGGGCTGCGGTGACAGTCTCGGCGCCTTGCGGGTGTCGATCGGACCGGCGACCGGCGCGGAAGACGTTGAGCTTTTCCGCACCGCGCTTGCGGCTATGCCGCACGTAGGGCGGATAGAGAACGGGCCGCGTAGCGGTTGGACGAATTTGGGCCTTTCGGCCTGGTAGAGCCGTGCGTTTCATACTGGCCGGGTGAATTTCCGGTCGAAGCGCACTATATGAAACTTACGCTGCCGCGAGCGCCTTTTTGGGGTTCGTTTTTGGCGGTGCCATAGTTTGAAAACTGTCGGGCCTTGACCCCGGCGTGGATGGAGAACGCATATGCCTGCTGTGCAGGACACGATCGATCGGGTCCGAAAGATCGACGTCGACCAATACAAATACGGATTCCAGACCGAAATCGCTGTCGATAAGGCCCCCAAGGGCCTCAGCGAAGATATCATCCGTTTCATTTCGGCCAAGAAGGACGAACCGTCCTGGATGCTGGAATGGCGTCTGGAAGCGTATCGCCGCTGGCTGACGCTTGACGAGCCGACCTGGGCGCGCGTCCACTATCCCAAGATCGATTTCCAGGACATCTACTTCTACGCGGCGCCCAAGAGCACGCCCGGCCCGACTTCGCTGAGCGATGTCGATCCCGAACTCTTGAAGGTCTACGAGAAGCTCGGCATTCCGCTGCGCGAGCAGGAAATCCTTGCCGGCGTGCAGAAGACCGACGCCTCGGAACTCGAGGAAGTCAGCGACAATGTCTACAAATCGGGCCGCGTCGCCGTCGATGCCGTGTTCGATTCCGTCTCCGTCGTCACCACCTTCAAGAAGGAGCTGGCGCAGGCCGGCGTCATCTTCTGCTCGATCTCGGAAGCTATCCGCGAGCATCCGGAGCTGGTGAAGAAATATCTCGGCTCGGTCGTGCCGACCTCCGACAATTATTACGCCACGCTGAATTCCGCTGTCTTCACCGACGGCTCGTTCGTCTTCGTGCCCAAGGGCGTGCGCTGCCCGATGGAGCTGTCGACCTATTTCCGCATGAACGAGAAGAACACCGGCCAGTTCGAGCGCACGCTGATCATTGCCGAGGAGGGGGCTTACGTCTCCTATCTCGAGGGCTGCACGGCGCCGCAGCGCGACGAGAACCAGTTGCATGCCGCCGTCGTCGAACTGGTGGCGCTCGACGATGCCGAGATCAAATATTCGACGGTGCAGAACTGGTACCCCGGCGACGCCGAGGGCAAGGGCGGCATCTACAATTTCGTCACCAAGCGCGGCGACTGCCGTGGCGACCGCTCCAAGATTTCATGGACGCAGGTCGAGACCGGTTCGGCGATCACCTGGAAATATCCGAGCTGCATCCTGCGCGGTGACGATTCCCAAGGTGAGTTCTATTCGATCGCGGTGTCGAACGGCTATCAGCAGGTCGACAGCGGTACCAAGATGATCCATCTCGGCAAGAACACGTCGAGCCGCATCATCTCCAAGGGCATCGCCGCCGGCTTCTCGCAGAACACCTATCGCGGCCAGGTCTCGGCGCACCGCAAGGCGACCAACGCCCGCAACTTCACCAACTGCGACAGTCTGCTGATCGGCGACCAGTGCGGCGCGCACACCGTGCCCTACATGGAAGCCAAGAACTCGACGGCGCAGTTCGAGCACGAAGCGACGACGTCGAAGATTTCCGAGGACCAGAAATTCTATGTCATGCAGCGCGGTATCCCTGAAGAGGAAGCGATCGCGCTGATCGTCAACGGCTTCGTCAAGGACGTCATCCAGCAGCTGCCGATGGAGTTCGCGGTCGAGGCGCAGAAGCTGATCGGGATTAGCCTTGAGGGCTCGGTCGGCTGACCGGATATATATTCAGGAAACGAAAAAATGCTTGAAATCAGAAATTTGCACGCCCGCATCGTCGACGATGGCACCGAAATCATCCGCGGCCTGAACCTGACGGTGAAAGCCGGCGAGGTCGCCGCGATCATGGGGCCGAACGGCTCGGGAAAATCGACGCTGTCCTACATCCTCGCCGGCCGCGAGGACTATGAGGTGACCGAAGGCGACATCCTCTACAACGGCCAGTCGATCCTCGAAATGGATCCGGCCGAGCGCGCCACGTCAGGCATTTTCCTCGCCTTCCAGTACCCGATGGAGATACCGGGCGTTGCGACCATGGAATTCCTGAAGGTGGCGATGAACGAGCAGCGCAAGGCGCGTGGCGAGGAGCCGCTGAAGATCCCGGAATTTTTGAAGCGCGTGAAGGAAGCCGCCGCCTCGCTCAGCATGGATATGGCGATGCTCAAGCGGCCGCTCAATGTCGGCTTCTCCGGTGGCGAGAAGAAGCGGGCGGAGATCCTGCAGATGAAGCTGCTGGAGCCGAAACTGTGCGTGCTCGACGAGACCGATTCCGGCCTCGACATCGATGCGCTGAAGATCGTGTCCGACGGCGTCAACGCGCTGCGCGCGCCGGACCGGGCGTTCCTGGTCATCACCCACTACCAGCGCCTGCTTGAGCACATCGTGCCCGACACCGTGCACGTGCTCTACAAGGGTCAGGTCATCAAGTCAGGCGACAAGTCGCTGGCGCTCGACCTGGAAGCCAATGGCTATGCCGGCGTGATCGGCGAAGCAGCGTGAGATGCCAGAGGGCAGTTTGATGAATATGCACGCACAACCGCAGCGGACACCGGCCGAAACAGCGTTGATCGATGCCTTCGGCGACCGGTTGTCGCTGCTGCCGGGCGACGGCGCGGTGATGCTGAAGCGCGACGACGCCATCGAGACGATCAAGCACGGCCTGCCGACGCGGCGCGTCGAATCCTGGCACTACACCGACCTGCGCCGGTTGCTGAATACCGTGCCGGACTTCGACCCGGCAGCCATGGCCAAAGCCATCGCCCCGATCGTCGACGGTTCCACCGTGGTGTCGATCCTGAACGGCAAGTCCGACGCCAAAGTGCCGGTTCTTGAAGGCGTCTCTTTCCAGCGCCTGTCGGAAAAGCTGGTCGACGGCAGCGCAGCACCTGGGCTCGACCCCTATGGCAGCGACGATGCCATTGGCGCGCTGAACACGGCTTTTGTCGCCGACGGGTATTTTGTCGACATCGCCGATGGTGTGGAACTTGAAAAGCCGGTCGAGCTGCAGAACCTGCAGGCCGGCGGCCAGACCCATGTGCGCCTGACCGTTCGCGTCGGCGCCGGCGCAAAGGCCGTCATCGTCGAACGGCAGACGGGTGATGGCGCTGCCTTGGGCAGCTCGGTCAGCCAGATCGTGCTCGACGAGGGCGCCGAGGTGACGTGGCTGATCGTCCAGGAGCAGCCGGAAACGGCGACGCATCTGGCGCAGTTCAAGGCCCATATCGGCAAGAATGCGAAACTTACGCTGTTCGTCATGAACGCCGGCGGCAAGCTCGTGCGCCAGGAAATCATGGTCAGGACGACTGGCGAAGGCGCCGATTTCAAGCTTCGCGGCATCAACCTCCTGGCCGGCGACACCCACACCGACGTGACCATGGTTCTCGACCATGCCGTGCCGCACACGACCTCGACGGAGATCATCCGCAATGTGGTGACGGGCAAGGCGCGCGGTGTGTTCCAGGGCCGCATCAACGTCCATCAATATGCGCAGAAGACCAACGCCAAGATGGCCTGCAACACGCTGTTGCTGTCGGACGACGGCGAGTTCTCGACCAAGCCCGAGCTTGAAATCTTCGCCGACGACGTGATTTGCGGCCACGGCGCGACGGTCACCGAAATCGACCACAACCATCTGTTCTACCTGATGGCGCGTGGCGTCGACGAGAAAAGCGCGCGGGGGTTGCTGGTGAAGGCCTTCGTCGCGGAGGTGATCGAGGAACTGGACGACGAGGCGATCGTCGAGGCGCTGGAAGCACGGCTCGACGGCTGGTTCGCGGCACACGGGTGATCTGATGAACGCACCGGGCAAGATCGGAGATTTCTACGACGTCGAAGCGATCCGCCGCGATTTCCCGATCCTGTCGCGGGAAGTCTATGGCAAGAAGCTGGTCTATCTCGACAATGGCGCTTCGGCACAGAAGCCGCAGGCGGTGCTGGACACAATCCAGCATGCCTATTCCCAGGAATACGCCAACGTCCACCGCGGCCTGCATTTTCTCTCGAACGCCGCGACCGACGCCTACGAAAAGGCCCGAGAGACGGTGCGCCGCTTCCTAAACGCGCCGAGCACCGACAATATCGTCTTCACCTCGAACACGACCTCGGCCATCAACACGGTCGCCTATGGCTATGGCATGCCCAACATCGGCGAGGACGACGAGATTGTGCTGTCGATCATGGAGCACCATTCCAACATCGTGCCGTGGCATTTCATCCGCGAGCGGCAGGGCGCCAAACTGGTCTGGGTGCCGGTCGACGATCTCGGCGTCTTCCACATCGAGGAATTCGAGAAGCGGTTGACCGATCGCACCAAGCTGGTCGCCATCACGCAGATGTCGAATGCGCTGGGTACGGTGACGCCGATCAAGGAAATCGTGCGCATTGCGCATGCGCGTGGAATTCCCGTGCTGGTCGACGGCAGCCAGAGCGCCGTGCATATGCCTATCGACGTGCAGGATCTCGACTGCGACTTTTTCGTCTTCACCGGGCACAAGGTTTATGGCCCGTCGGGCATCGGCGTGCTCTACGGCAAGAAGGACATTCTCGCTGGCATGCGGCCCTTCATGGGCGGCGGCGAGATGATCGAGGAGGTGACGGAAGACATCGTCACCTACAACGAGCCGCCGCACCGCTTCGAGGCCGGCACGCCGCCGATCGTCCAGGCGATCGGGCTGGGTGCTGCCCTCGACTACATGGAATCGGTCGGTCGCGAGCGCATTGCAGCCCATGAGGAAGACCTCAAGAACTACGCGCATGAGCGGCTGCGCTCCATCAATTCGCTGCGCATCTTCGGTGATGCGCCCGGCAAGGGCGCCATCATCTCGTTCGAACTGCAAGGCATTCATGCGCATGACGTGTCGATGGTGATAGACAGGCAGGGCGTTGCTGTCCGCGCCGGCACCCATTGCGCCCAGCCGCTGTTGAAACGGTTCGGCGTAACCTCCACATGCAGGGCATCGTTCGGCATGTATAATACCAGGGCCGAAGTCGACGCTTTGGCCGAGGCGCTTGAAAAAGCGCGCAAATTCTTCGGATGACGAGTTTTTTGGGTGACGACCATGGATGATGCAAGCATCGCTGCCGAGACCACTCCGGAAACCGCGCCCAATGCGCTGGTTTCGGGATCGGCCATCCCCGCCGACGAGCTGGCGCGGCTGACCGACGACATCGTCTCGGCGCTGAAGACGGTCTACGATCCGGAAATCCCGGCCGATATCTACGAGCTCGGCCTGATCTACAAGATCGACATCGAGGACGACCGCTCGGTCAAGATCGACATGACGCTGACCGCTCCCGGCTGCCCTGTCGCCGGCGAAATGCCCGGCTGGGTGGAGAATGCCGTCGGCGCCGTCGAAGGCGTGTCCGGCGTCGAGGTCAACATGACCTTCGACCCGCCCTGGTCGGCCGACCGCATGTCGGAAGAGGCGCAGGTGGCGGTGGGTTGGTACTAGCCCGACAGAGGCTGGTGCACTTGCGCCAGAGATAAAACTTCACCATTTTAGGTGAGGAATCATTCGGCAGGCCTTGAACCTGCATGGAATGGAAGGAAAAAGAATGGGACGCTTCGCCGTCATCACCATGACCGAAAAGGCCGCCGACCGGGTGCGCGAGATTGTCGCCACCCGTGAGAATGCGCACGGCATCCGCCTCGGCATCAAGAAGGGCGGCTGCGCCGGCATGGAATACACGGTCGATCTGGTGACCGAGCCCAACACCAAGGACGACCATATCGAGCGCGATGGCGCCCATGTCTATGTCGCACCGGAAGCAGCACTTTTCCTGTTCGGCACCGAGATGGATTTCGAGCAGACGACGCTGCGCACCGGTTTCACCTTCCACAATCCGAACCAGAGCTCGGCCTGCGGTTGCGGCGAATCCGTCGAACTCAAGCCGGCCGACCTGAAGGCACTGGCAGAAGCCCGCGCTTCCTGAGTTTTTCCTTCGCCCCGTTTACGGGGAGAAGGTGTCACGAAGTGACGGATGATAGGCAGCGCCGGCCTCTCCAAAGTTAGCGCCGCTCCTCATCTGCCGGCGTTCGTCGTTCGAAGGCCAAGCAATTGGCTTTTCGTCCGCTGCGCGGATCACTCCTCACCTCCCCGTAAACGGCGCGAAGAAATTCACTCCACCCACATGCCCGTCCGCTTGTGCCAGTCGGCGATCGATTCCTCGGGATAGATGTCGAAGACCTTGTCATGCTTGCCAACCACCGGCTCCACCCAGTTCGCCTTGTATTTCAGCATGAGGTGCACCTTGCTTGGCGGAATGGGTAAATCGCTGTCGATCGCCGAAGCGAAGGGATGCACCAGCTCCGGCCATGTCGGGTCGTAGAGCCAAAGGGCTGAGCCGCATTTCTTGCAGAAATTGCGCTCGCCGGTTGAGATTTCGCAATGCGGATGCTCGTCGTCCTCGATCTCCGCCCGAAAGACGCCGAGGCTGCGCTTGCCCCTGATGTTCAGTGTTTCGTTGTCGGCACCGAGATTGATGGCAAACCCGCCGCCGCCCTGCTGCTTGCGGCAGATCGAGCAGTAGCACAGCATGAATGGCGCCGGCGTGTGGCTCTCCACCTCGAAACGGACGGCATTGCAGCGGCAGGAGCCTTTGAGCAGCACGGGCATAGCGGGAAACTCCGATCGACCTCACACAACCTGTCAGCATGATTTTGGTTGCGGCGATGACAAGGCCAAACGCCGGTGACATGATCGCGGCATGGACAATGAGCGCATCGCCGAACTGTTCGAGGGCCTCGGTCCTGTCAGCATCCGAAAACTGTTCGGCGGCAAGGGCATCTATTTCGACGGTGTCATCGTCGCCATCGTGCTGCGCGGCGAATTGCTGCTGAAGGCCGACGAGCAAAGCGCGCCCGAGTTCGAGGCCGCCGGCTGTACGCAATGGACCTATACCGGCTCGCGCCACGGCAAGCTGGTCGCCATGCCCTACTGGAGCGTTCCAGACAGCGCTTTCGATGATCCCGACGAGATGACGGTCTGGGCACGGCGGGCGTATGAGGCGGGGCGTCGGGCGGGGAAGTAGATTCCCGCAAACTCGAGGCCACCCCCTCATCCGTCCGCTTCGCGGCCACCTTCTCCCCGAGGGGAGAAGAGGTCGACGTCGGCGCTGTAAGCTCCTCTCCCCTCGGGGAGAGGTCGGATTGCCCCGAATTGTACTTTGCAATTCGGTCTTGGCAATCCGGGTGAGGGGGAACCTTCGCTGCGTGACCCTAAAGCGCCTTGGCAATCCTCGCCGCCAGCCGCGCATTATTCTCGACCAGCGCGATGTTCGTCTTCAGGCTCCTGCCGCCAGTCAGTTCGAGAATCTTTCCCAGCAGGAACGGCGTCACCGCCTTGCCGGTCACGTTGAGCGCCTCGGCGGCCTTCTGCGCGGCCTCGATATAGCCCGCCATCTCCTCAGCCGGGATTTCATGGTTTTCCGGCACAGGATTGGCAATCAGCATGCCGCCGGCGAGCCCCAGCGCTGCCCTCGTCTGGTAGAAATGCGCGATCTCTTCCGGCTCGTGCAAGGTCAGCGGCGCGCGGAACGGCGAATGCCTGGACCAGAAGGCCGGCATCGTCTCGCAGCCAAGGCCGACCACCGGCACGCCGCGCGTCTCCAGCACCTCCAGCGTCTTTTCGATGTCGAGGATGGCCTTGGCGCCGGCCGAGACGACGATGACCGGGGTGCGCGCCAACTCGTCGAGATCGGCGGAAATGTCAAAACTCTTTTCGGCGCCCTTGTGCACGCCGCCGATGCCGCCGGTGGCGAACACTTTTATGCCGACCATATGCGCCGCGATCATCGTGGCGGCGACCGTGGTGCCACCGGTGCGCCCTTGCGCCAAGGCAAAACCGAGATCGGCGCGCGACAGCTTCATGGCGTCGCCCGTCATCGCCAGCGATTCGCGCTCGCCGTCCGAAAGCCCGATCTTGATGCGTCCGCCAACCACGGCGATCGTCGCCGGCACGGCGCCGCCATCGGTGATGATCTTTTCGACGTCGGCCGCCATGGCGCCATTGTCGGGGTAGGGCATGCCATGGGTGATGATGGTGCTTTCCAGCGCCACCACCGGCCGGCCGGCAGCCAGAGCCTGCGCCACCGGCGCGTGGATGTCGATGAGGGGGCGGGCGGTCTCAGGGGTCATCAGGGTCTCCAATCCGGAATGCGGCGCGTCCGTCGGGACACCAGGCAACATCGCGGCACTATGAATTCGCCGGTCTCATGCCACTTCCCTGGCATCCGGCACAAGAGCCAGCGCTTCCGCGAAGCTTGAGGCGGTGAACTCGGGAACGGCGTTGGCGCTTTCGATGGCAAGCGTCGCCCCGGCAATGCCTTCGCGCAGTGCTGACCGCAGCGGCAGTCCGCGCAGCAAGGCAGCGACCGTTGCGCCCGCCAGCGCATCACCGGCCCCGGTGACGTCAGCGACCTTTCGGGGATTGGGCGGCATGATCGAAAAGGCGCCTGTTTCATCGAACCCCAGCACGGGCGCCCCGCCTGCCGTGACCACGCCACTGACGAGGCCGCTGCATCGCAACCCGTCGACGACCTCGCGCTCCCTGGCATTCGCGGCGACGCCGGCCAGCACCATGGCCTCGCGCCGGTTCATGAAGACCAGCGAGAGCTCCTTCAGCACCGGTATCAGCCGCACCGCCTTGGCCGGCGAGATGGCAATGGCGAAAACCGGCTTGCCCGCGGCGAGCGCGACCAGCCGTTCCAGCGCCGCCGTCGGCAGGTTGGCGTCGCAGAACACGGCATCGGCGGCCGCGATTGCTTCGCGCACCCTGGAGCGGCGAATCTGTTTGGGAAAGGCCAACTCATAGAGCGCCATGTCGGCGAAGCCGACGATCAGCTCGCCCTCGCTGTCGATCAGCGCCGTGTAACTCGGCGTCGTGCGGTCGAGGAAGACCGCCGACAGGTCGGTAATGCCTGTCTCGGCGATGGCTCGCGAAACGGTATCGGCAGCGGCATCGCCGCCGCGAACCGACATCAGCGACGCGGAGACGCCGCGCCGCACGGCGCTGCGCAAAGCATTGAAGACGCCGCCGCCGACATCCTCGCGCATTGTGCCCGGATTGGAGGCGGCAGGCACGTAAGCGCCGGACACCTGGCCGCGTCGGTCGATATGGGCGCCGCCTATGGCCAGTATTTTCGCGGATTTCAGCATGCCGGCGATATGACCTTTGTTATTCCAGCCGCACAAGCGCTAGGTGCGACGGAGCTTCGCATGCGAGGCGGCGATTCGGCAGGTCGAAACAACCGAGCCGTCTGGCCCAACGTGCGGTGCATTCCTGATCGAATCCCTGGACAAAAAAAGAACAAATCCGGATATTGCTTGTTTTTCAGTTATTTGACCCCTCTTGCCAAATGAGAACAAAAAAGGTACAAATAGGCAGGGATTACGGATTGTCCGGCCTTCATTGACGACCAAGGGGTGATGTATCATGGCTCAGAATTCTTTGCGGCTGGTAGAGGACAAGGCAGTGGACAAATCAAAGGCTCTGGATGCGGCGCTGTCGCAGATCGAGCGGGCTTTCGGCAAGGGCTCGATCATGCGGCTCGGCGCCAACGATCAGGTCGTCGAGATTGAAACGGTGCCGACCGGCTCGCTTGGCCTCGACATCGCGCTTGGCGTCGGTGGCCTGCCGCGCGGCCGCATCATCGAGATCTACGGGCCGGAAAGCTCGGGCAAGACGACGTTGGCGCTGCACACCGTGGCCGAAGCCCAGAAGAAGGGCGGCATCTGCGCCTTCGTCGATGCCGAGCACGCGCTTGACCCGGTCTATGCCCGCAAGCTCGGCGTCGATCTCGAAAACCTTCTGATCTCGCAGCCCGACACCGGGGAGCAGGCGCTGGAAATCTGCGACACGCTGGTGCGCTCCGGCGCCATCGACGTGCTGGTGGTCGATTCGGTCGCGGCGCTGACGCCACGCGCCGAAATCGAAGGTGAGATGGGCGATTCGCTGCCCGGCCTGCAGGCCCGCCTGATGAGCCAGGCGCTGCGCAAGCTGACCGCGTCGATCTCGCGCTCCAACACCATGGTCATCTTCATCAACCAGATCCGCATGAAGATCGGCGTCATGTTCGGCTCGCCTGAAACCACCACCGGCGGCAATGCGCTGAAATTCTACGCTTCGGTGCGCCTCGACATCCGCCGCATCGGCTCGATCAAGGACCGCGACGAGGTTGTCGGCAACCAGACCCGCGTCAAGGTGGTCAAGAACAAGCTGGCGCCGCCCTTCAAGGTGGTCGAATTCGACATCATGTTTGGTGAGGGCGTCTCCAAAACCGGCGAACTGGTCGATCTCGGCGTCAAGGCCGGTATTGTCGAGAAGTCTGGCGCCTGGTTTTCCTATAACTCGCAGCGTCTCGGCCAGGGCCGCGAAAATGCCAAGCTGTTCCTGCGTGACAATCCCGACACGGCACGCGAGATCGAGTTGTCGATCAGGCAGAATGCTGGGCTGATCGCCGAGAAATTCCTCGAGAATGGCGGCCCTGAGCGCGGCGATGATGACGGTTTCGAGGAAGAGTCCGGCGCGATGTAACAGCTTCGCACGCCAGGCCGGCCGGAGTTCGGCCATAATCGCGTTCTATTATCTCAGGCTTATGTAATCGAGTTCCGTGTTATTGCGTTTCGAAACCGCCGGCCCAGTGCCGGCGGTTTTGCGTTTTGGCGGCGAAATAGGGCCGGTTCGAATGACGGGAAAAGGCCGTGGATTGGACCAATTCCGTGTTTCTGGACAGGGTGAAGCGCGGCGGCTAAAAGGCCAAGTCTTAATCTTCTAAAACGCAGAGCCCATTTCCGCCGGTTTGCCGGCGGCTCTTCCGAAAAGGCAGCATTCATGAGTGGCGTGAACGAAATCCGGTCGACATTTCTCGACTACTTTCGCAAGGAGGGTCACGAGATCGTCGCGTCGAGCCCGCTGGTGCCGCGCAACGACCCGACGCTCATGTTCACCAACGCCGGCATGGTGCAGTTCAAGAACGTCTTCACCGGTTTGGAGAAGCGGCCCTATTCGCGCGCTTCGACCGCCCAGAAGAGCGTGCGCGCCGGCGGCAAGCACAACGATCTCGACAATGTCGGCTACACCGCACGCCATCTGACCTTCTTCGAGATGCTCGGCAATTTCTCCTTCGGCGACTATTTCAAGGAACGCGCCATCGAGCTTGCCTGGAACCTGATTACCAGGGAATTCGGGCTGAACAAGGACAAGCTGCTGGTCACCGTCTATCACACGGATGACGAGGCGGCCGGCTTCTGGAAGAAGATCGCCGGTTTTTCGGACGACCGCATCATTCGCATCGCGACCTCGGACAATTTCTGGGCGATGGGCGATACCGGCCCGTGCGGGCCGTGTTCTGAAATCTTCATCGACCGCGGCGAACACATCTGGGGCGGCCCTCCCGGCAGCCCGGAGGAGGATGGCGACCGTTTCCTGGAATTCTGGAACCTGGTGTTCATGCAGTATGAACAGGTGACGAAGGAGGAGCGCATCGACCTGCCGCGCCCCTCGATCGACACCGGCATGGGCCTGGAGCGCATGGCATCCATCCTGCAAGGGGTGGAAAGCGTCTTCGAGACCGATCTGTTCCGTCACCTGATCGACGCGGCCTCGTCCGCGATCGGGCATGGTCCCGACAAGGAGACGGTCGCGTCCTACCGGGTCATTGCCGATCATCTGCGTTCGTCCTCCTTCCTGGTGGCGGACGGCGTGCTGCCTTCGAATGAAGGCCGGGGCTATGTCCTGCGCCGCATCATGCGCCGCGCCATGCGCCATGCGCAGCTGCTGGGTGCCAACGAACCGCTGATGTGGAAGCTGGTGCCGGCGCTGGTGCGCGAAATGGGCCAGGCCTATCCGGAGCTGCTGCGCGGCGAACAGTTGATCACCGAGACGCTGAAGCTCGAGGAGACCAGGTTTCGCAAGACGCTGGTGCGCGGCCTCGGCCTGCTCTCCGAGGCGACGGAGACGCTGCATGCCGGCGACATGCTGGACGGCGAAACGGCCTTCAAGCTCTACGACACTTACGGCTTCCCACTTGATCTGACGCAGGACGCGCTGCGCCAGCGCAGTATCTCGGTCGATCTTGCGGGCTTCACCAATGCGATGGAGCAGCAGAAGGCCGAGGCGCGAAAGCATTGGGCAGGCTCCGGCGACGCGGCGACCGAGACCATCTGGTTCTCCGTGAGCGAGAAGGCGGGCGCCACCGAGTTCCTCGGCTATGAGACTGAAGCTGCCGAAGGCATCATCCAGGCGCTTGTCCGGGACGGCAAGGCTGTCGACAGCGCCGGCAAGGGTGTCGCGGTGGCGATCGTCGTCAACCAGACCCCGTTCTATGCCGAGTCCGGCGGCCAGATGGGCGACACCGGCGTTATTTCAGGCGAGGGCTTCTCGATCGAGGTTTCCGATACGCAGAAGAAGGCCGACGGGCTGTTCGTGCATATCGGCAGGGTGGCCAGCGGCACGGTCAAGACCGGTGCCGCCGTCGAGCTGAAGGTCGACCATGCCAGACGCTCGAGGCTGCGCGCCAACCATTCCGCGACGCATCTGATCCATGAGGCGCTGCGCGAGGTGCTGGGCAGCCATGTCGCGCAGAAGGGCTCGCTGGTCGCGCCCGAGCGCCTGCGCTTCGACATCTCGCACAACAAGCCGATTTCACCGGAGGATCTCGAATTGGTCGAGCGCATGGCCAACGAGATCGTCGTCCAGAACGGCCCGGTGACCACGCGCCTGATGTCGGTCGACGATGCCATTGCCGAAGGCGCCATGGCGCTGTTTGGCGAGAAGTACGGTGACGAAGTGCGCGTCGTGTCCATGGGCACCGGTGTGCACGGCGCCAAGGCCAACCGGCCCTATTCGGTCGAGCTTTGCGGCGGAACGCATGTCCGGGCGACTGGCGATATCGGCCTGGTGCGTGTCGTGTCGGACAGCGCGGTCGCCGCCGGCGTGCGCCGCATCGAGGCGCTGACCGGCGAAGCCGCGCGCAAACATCTCGACGAGCAGGATAGGCGGCTGAAGGCGACGGCGGCCGTGCTGAAGATTTCACCGGCCGACGTGCCGGCGCGCGTCGAGACGCTGCTCGAAGAGCGCAAGAAGCTCGAGAAGGAACTGACCGAGGCGCGCAAGAAGCTGGCGCTGGGCGGGGGATCGTCAGCCGATGCTCCAGCCGCCAATGAGACGGTCGCCGGTGTCGGCTTCCTCGGCAAGACGGTCTCCGGTGTCTCGCCGAAGGATTTGAAGCCGCTGGCCGATGCCGGCAAGAGCTCGCTCGGCTCCGGCGTCGTCGTCTTCGTCGGCGCCGGTGAAGACAACAAGGCAAGCGTCGTGGTGGCCGTCACCGACGACCTCGTCGGCCGCTTCAGCGCCGTCGACCTTGTCCGCGTGGCCTCCGCCGCATTGGGCGGGCAGGGCGGCGGCGGGCGGCCCGACATGGCCCAGGCCGGTGGCCCCGACGCTTCCAAGGCCGACGATGCGATTGCAGCGGTGAGGGCGGCACTCGAAGCGGCATGAGCCAGCGGGCAGTTCAGGGGTAGCCCTACCTTCCCATGTAGCGCTGCCCCTCATCTGGCTGCCGCCATCTTCTCCCCGTAAACGGGGAGAAGGGCGCTTTCGTCGCGGCTTTCGCCAATCGCCAGCCTTGCAAAAAAAGAGGCGCCGGCGTTGCGGCCAGCCTCTTTCTCCCCGTTTTACGGGGAGAAATGCCCGGCAGGGCAATGAGCGACTATCTGTGGTGTCAAGTTGCATTGGCGAACTCCATGCGCGCATCGCGTGC
>NZ_JAMYUI010000040.1:0-57297 GCF_040322895.1 Mesorhizobium sp. M0088 | reverse complement strand
ATCTCCTGACACAAACAGTCCAAGACACTTCAATCACATAACAAAAAACCCCGCCGAAAATCGACGGGGTTTGTCAGCAGTCTGAGGCGGGATTTAATCCCGCCTTTTTGCTGTCTGGGGTTAGGTGCTGCAACGGGCGCTACAGTCCCACCGGTGGTACTTTTAGCCTAGTAGTGGTATCATTCGGCCATGACCAAGCTTGAGCAAATTGAAAAATCCGTTGCGGAACTGAGCCCTGAAGAACTGAAGGCGTTTGCTGCCTGGTTCGAAGCGCTTCGGGAGGATATGTGGGATCGGCAGATCGAGGCCGATGCGAAGGCCGGCCGATTGGATAAGCTTGCCGAACAGGCACTGACGGACCATCGCGCTGGTCGGACGCGGCCTCTGTGAATCACGTCGCCTCCCCATCGTTCTGGGAGGCTTACGAAAAACTGCCATCGGCGATCAGAGCAAAAGCGGACAGGCGTTTTGAAAGACTCCGCTCCCACCCTTTTGATCCCTCGCTGCATTTCAAACAGGTCGGACGCTACTGGTCTGCGCGAGTTGACGACAATTACCGGGCTGTTGCCACCCGCACCAACGATGATGTGATCTGGTTCTGGATTGGCACCCATGCGGACTATGATCATCTCTTGAAGTAGCTACCCATCCGCCCACCTGGCGCGGGACAAACTACCCCATCCACCCGATCAGCACATGCCCCGGATCCGCTTCCACTCGGCCAAGCCAGGCCGCCACCGCCGGATAGGCGTCGAGCTGGAAGCCGCCCTGCTCCGCCGTATGCGTATAGGCATAGAGCGCGATGTCGGCGACGCTGAGCGCGCTGCCGGCGAAGAAGGCATTGTTTTCCAGATGCCTGTTCATCACGCCGAGCGCCTTGTTGCCGCGCTCCAGCGTCACCGCCAGCCGCTCCGGGGTCGCATCCCCAGCACGTTCGGGGAAGGTCAGCAGCGCCTTGCGCACGGCGATGTAAGGCTCGTGGCTGTATTGCTCGAAGAACAGCCATTGATAGGCAAGCCCACGCTCATACCTGTCCGCCGGCAGGAAGCGTGTGCCTTCGGCGAGATAGAGCAGGATGGCGTTGGATTCGGCCAGCCGCCGGCCATCGTCGAACTCGAGCAGCGGCACCATAGCATTCGGATTCTTGGCGACAAAGTCGGCTTTGCGCGTATCGCCGGTGTGCGAACTCACTTCGACATTGGTAAAGCCAAGGCCAAGCTTGGCCATCAGCAGGCGCGGCTTGTAACAATTGCCGCTGTCGATCATGCCGTAAAGTATCATGGCTGTTCCCCGGAGCACTGTCTCCGCGCGATTATCGCAGCGGCGGCGGTCTCAACCAATGATTTGTTTTGGTACGACGATCAGCGCCGCTGATGTGTGAATCGCCGAAAATCTGAGGCCGTTGAAGGGCATGTTGAGATTCAGGTCAGGCCGAGCCGAAAACGGTGGGTTCCGAGAACCGGAGCGGAGCGTACTTAAGTACGTGAGCTCAGTTCTACTGCGTGGCAGTAGAACTAGGGAAGCGCAGGAAGCCGCCGTTTGCAGGCCGGCATCACCTGAATATCGACATGCCCTAGCCAAAGAGGGGCACGACCTTGCTGTCCCGGCCCAGCAGTGCATCGATGACCAGCGGTTTCTCCTCGAATACCGTGCCGGCCAAGGCCGGACGGGCAAGGAGAAAACCCTGCAGCAGGTCGACGCCGCCTTCGAGCGCGACGCGCAGATGGGTGGGCTGCTCGATGCCTTCGACCAGCACCTTGGCGCCGCGGTCATGCAGGCTGGAAACCAGCGGGCGGAAGAACCGTTCGGCGGCAGCGTGGCGGCAGAACTCCGCGAACCAGGTGCCGTCGATCTTGACGATGTCGGGCTTGAGCAGGCTCACCCGCTCCTCGGTCGAGTGCCCGGTGCCGAAATCGTCGATGGCGATGCGGATGCCGTCGCGCCGCATCTCGCGCACCAGCCGCACGAGAAGCGCATCGTCCGCCGCCTGTTCGGTGATTTCGCAGACCAGCATGGCCGGCGCCAGGCCGAACTCGCCGAGATGCCTGGTCATCAGGCGAATCTCGGCCAGTGCCCGCCCGGCATGGTCGTTGATCAACGGGTTGTAGTTGAAGAACAGGTCGAGCCCGTCGACGCCGATGTTGCGGAAATTCCTGAGATGCAGCGCCCGGCACATGGTTTCCACAAACAGCCGGTCCGAGACCGCAACGCTTTCAAAGAACACCTTCGGCGCGCCGGGGCGGCCGGCACGGTGCGGCTCGATCAGGGCTTCGGCCGCCACCGCGTGAAGCGACCGGCCGCGCGGCGCGAAAATCGGCTGATAGGCGCTACGCAGGCGGAACTCGCCATAGATGCCGTATTCGATGCCGACTTCGTCGACTTGGATCGCATCGCCGACATTGCGCCGCCGATCGTCTCTCATGTCGCCACCCGGCGCCCGAAGGCCTTGACCGGCCGCGCCGAAGGCATTGCCGCGGCAGGAGCAGCCGTGTCGACGGCAGCAGCGGCAGGCGCCTGCCTGGCCTTGTCGAAGACGCCAAAGCTGGTCGGCGCCAATTCGGGCCGCGCCAGCACGAAACCCTGCACCATCGACGCACCCGATTTCTCGGCGAGCTCCAGTTGCCAGCCCTCCTCGATGCCTTCGAACACCGTATGGATACCTTGCTCCTCGAAGTTCTTCACCATGGTGGTCAGCAACGCAAAGCCGGCGCCGGACTCCATCAGCTGCGTGATCCAGTAGGCATCGAACTTGACGATATCCGGCTTCAATTCCTTGACCCGATTGATGTCGGAATCGTCGGCGCCATAATCGTCGACGGCGATGCGAAAACCGTTGGCCCTCAGTGCCGCGACGAAGCCGTGCAAGGCTTCCTGCGACGCCGACCGCTGCTCGGTCACCTCGCAGACGACGCGACGCGGGTCGATGCCGGCCTCGTGCAGCACGAGCCGCATTTCGCGCAAGGCAGCGTCGGCAACGGCGCGTTCGGTGAACACTGACGGGTCGAAATTGACGAAGATCGATGCTTCCCGCGGCAGGCAGGCACCGGCGTTGAGAAGATGCAGCGTCCTGGTCAGCGCCTCGATATGCAGCCGGTCGGCGGCCGGGCAGGTCGAGAAGAAATTCATCGGCGATTGCGGCTCGCCGTCGCGGAACGGCCGGATCAGCCCTTCGAACGCGACCACCGACAGCTTGCCTTCCTTGAAAGCGAAGATCGGCTGGAAGGCGCTTTGCAGCGTGTAGATACCCCAGACACCGGTGGAGGTGCCGTCGTCCTGACGGATGATGTGGGCAAGCCCGACGCTGCGCGACACGGTTCCTCGCTCCGCAATTGGTCTGCCATCCTGCCACTCAAGCCTCTACCGCTCGTTAATGAATTTATTGTTGCCGACCCCGGGTCCCGATCACAGCTCCTTGAGACCTGGATCAGCCGACAATGCTTGCGTTGCGCGAAATCATGCGACATGAGAAGCGCCGCGGTCGCTCCTGGCCGCGCCGATCTTCCATGGAGACGTCAAGCTCATGGCCTTTCTTGCCGACACCCTTTCCCGCGTGAAGCCTTCCGCCACCATCGCGGTCACGCAGAAAGCGCGCGAGCTGAAAAATGCCGGCCGTGACATTATCGGGCTTGGCGCCGGCGAACCGGATTTCGACACGCCCGACAACATCAAGAATGCGGCAATCGAGGCGATCCGCCGTGGCGAAACCAAGTATCCGCCGGTTTCGGGCATCGTGCCGCTGCGCGAGGCGATCGCAAAAAAGTTCAAGCGCGAGAACAATCTCGACTACAAGCCCGAGCAGACCATAGTCGGCACCGGCGGCAAGCAGATCCTGTTCAACGCCTTCATGGCGACGCTGAACCCCGGCGACGAGGTCATCATTCCTCGCCCCTATTGGGTCAGCTACCCCGAGATGGTGGCCATCTGCGGCGGCACCTCCGTGTTTGCCGACACCTCGATCGACAATGGCTTCAAGCTGACCGCTTCCGTGCTGGAAAAGGCGATCACGCCGAAGACCAAATGGCTGCTGATGAACTCGCCGTCGAACCCGTCGGGTGCCGCCTATACCGAAGCCGAACTGCGCGCGCTGGCCGACGTGCTGTTGAGGCATCCGCATGTCTGGACGCTGACCGACGACATGTACGAGCACCTGACCTATGGCGATTTTGTCTTCAAGACCATCGCCGAGGTCGAGCCTAAGCTCTACGAGCGCACGCTGACCATGAACGGCGTGTCGAAAGCCTATGCAATGACCGGCTGGCGCATCGGTTATGCGGCGGGTCCGGTTCAACTGATCAAGGCGATGGACATGATCCAGGGTCAGCAGACATCGGGCGCCTGCACCATTGCGCAATGGGCATCCGTCGAGGCGCTGAATGGCCCGCAGGATTTCATCGCCAAAAACAAGGCGATCTTTCAAGGCAGGCGCGACCTTGTCGTGTCGATGCTCAACCAGGCACGCGGCATCACCTGTCCGTCGCCGGAAGGCGCCTTCTATGTCTATCCTTCCTGCGCCCAGCTGATCGGCAAGAAGACCAAGGCCGGCAGGCTGATCGACACCGACGAGACCTTCTGCTCGGAACTGCTCGAAGCCGAGGGCGTCGCGGTGGTGTTCGGCTCGGCCTTCGGCCTCGGGCCCAACTTCCGCATCTCCTACGCGACCTCGGAGACGCTTCTGGAAGAAGCCTGCACACGCATCCAGCGTTTTACGGCTTCGCTGACCTGACCGACGCACTATGAATGCAAAAACCCGGCTTCACCGCCGGGTTTTTTAATGGGCCGTCAGCCTCACGCCTCGTGCTTGGTCTCTTTGGCCGAGCGCGCCTCGGCCGGCGCCAGCACGGCAACCAGCAATGCGGCGGTGAGGAACGCGCCGATCGCTGCCGTCAGCATCGCGGCGTGGAAGCCGCCGGCATAGGCGGCAGCATAGAGTTCATGCACGCCGCTTTCGCCCATCGCCGCATCGGTTGCGAAATCATGCCGTGAAATCGCAGCACGAGCCACCGCTTCCGCGTTGGCGACACCGGCATCGCCGAGATACCCGGTCAAAAGGTTGGTTGCCCGCATGCTCATCAAGGCGCCGAGCAAGGCGATGCCGATGGCAAGGCCGCTCTGGCGGGTGGCATTGATGACCGCCGACACCATGCCCGAGCGTTCGCGCGGCGCATAGGACATGGCGGCAGCGCTGCCGGTCGGGATTGCAAGCGCATTGCCGAGGCCGCCAATGGCGAAAAGAAGGCACAGCATCGCGTAGGACGTCGAAGGGCCGGCCCAGCACATGCCGAGCATGGACAGGCCGATAGCAACATAGCCGATGGTCATCAACGCAGAGTGACCATAGCGGGCGCTCAGCCTGCCGATCCATGGCGACACCACGATCTGGACGATGAAGGCCGGCGCCATGCGCAGGCCGGTCTGCGTCGGCGACCAGCCCTGCACCTGCTGCAGGAACATCGAGAAGAAGAAGACGCTGGAATAGGAGGTGAAGCCGAGCGCGAACGAAGCGACATTGGCGACGGCAAAGCGGACATCGCGGAACAGGCCAAGCGGCAGCATCGGGCGTGCAGTGCGCGCCTCGAAGCCGAGGAAAGCAGCCAGGCCGACGACGCCGGCGACCAGCGCCGCGACCGTCCTTGGCTCGCCCCAGCCATTCTCGCCGGCCGAGATCAGGCCGAAGGTCAGCGCCCCCAGCCACAGGATGCTGAGAGCCAGGCCGACGAGGTCGAGATGGGCATGTTCGGGATGCGCCGTCTCGTTGATCGAAGCAGCACCGAGCGCGATCGTGATCAAGCCCAGCGGCAGGTTGATCAGGAAGATGCTTTGCCAGCCGACGGTCTCGACCAGGATGCCACCGAGGACGGGACCAACGAGCAGAGAGATGGCGGCGAACGACGCCCAGCCGCCAATGACGCCGGCGCGCTGGCGCGCATCGGGAAAGGCCTGCGTCAGGATCGACAGCGCGCCTGGAATGAGCAGCGAGCCGGCGATGCCCTGCACCACCCGGCCGGCCAGCAGCACCGGCAGATTGGGCGCGACGGCGCAGATCAGCGAACCGGCCACGAAGATGCCGACGCCGGCCAGCCACGAGCGCTTGCGGCCATAGCGATCGCCGATCAGGCCGGACGACAGCATGAAGGCGGACAGGCACAGCGTGTAGGAGTCGACCACCCATTGCAGGCCGCCGAAATCGGTTTGCAACGCCTGCTGGATGGTCGGCAGCGCGACATTGACGATGCTGACGTCGAGCAGAGCCACGAACGAACCAAGATAGATAGCGGCGACCAGGGGCAGACGGTGCTTTGACATGGCTATATCCAGACGTGAGTTAGAGGCCATGCAGGTGCTACAGTCAAAGCCGAAGTGGCTCCGAGGGACGTTGCCGGCCGGCATGGCGTGCGAGCCAGACGCGCGAAATCAGCTTGCAATCCGGGAAACGTGCGCAGCGAACCCGCGGACCATCGTCATATGACGACTAGGAAGCCGGCCGCATTCGATCAACCATGAAGCCTCAGAAGGGAGATGCATCATGGCCAAAGGCGGCAATCCATCAAACAATCACGACGGCGAATTCATAGTGTCCGGGCCGGGCACTGAAAATACCGAGCGGTTCAAGCAGGCGCTCAGTGTTTCATTTGCCGAGCAGACAGCCACATCAATGAACTATTTCAAGCAGTCGGACCCTAACGACGAGGGCCAGATCTCCGCTCTTGGCGAGGCAAAAATTGATTACCTGAAAGCACAGTCGGGCTGTTACTGGACCGAGGAAACTGAAAAATGGACCAGGGCAAAACTGAAACGCTTTGCCGATCGCAACGATCGAAAGCGAATTCTAGGCAACAGTTTCGATCGCTCCGAAATGGTTGTCTTGCCGCGCCGCAAAGATGGGGCGATGCCGATGGAAACGCGGCAACTGCAAGGCGATCCCTATGAGTATTTCCATTTTTGGCCTGGCACCTTCGGTAACTACAAATACAGCTGGTTCAACCGGACCGGGGACGGACGCATTCTGCGAGACGAATCTTACGAGTGGGATGGGGCGCCGGATTTGGGCGGCTTGGTATTTTTCGAAAACAACAGCGCCGGCGATAGAGATTACCTGCACGCCATGCTCGAAAGCGGCATCTGGTTTACCTACACTCCCAAGAAGACCGGCCGGCTCGACTTGTTTGCGGAATTCGTCTCCACCTACGACACAAGGTACAGGTGGATGCGTGACGAAATCGGCTACAGCCACACCAGGGTCCTTCAGGCGACCGATGTCGTTTTTGGCACCTTTTCAGGCGATCAAGCCGTGGGACGAGATTACCGAAGCAACAGCACCCTTGTCGATTTTCAGCGTTGGTTTGAAGGGGACGTAGGGGATTTCGCCAATTTCGGAGAAAATGGCTTTGCCGACGGAACAATACACAATTTTTTTGGGCGGCCGGGCGCAATGGTTTTTGCTGGACAACCGGTCGAGATCTTGGTCGGCTGCAGGGTCTTGATGGACTGCTATCTCAACGATGTCAGCATCAGGGCGTGGGAAGGCGCCCGGCGGAGGCTGAATTTTCTGGGCGTCCGAGTGGTTTAAATGCCAGCGGTCTTGCAGCTTGCGCGACGATCGTCATCGCTGCGGCAGAAGCCTGCCCTCCGCCGGCTTAGGTGTCTCGACCGCCAAACTGCTCGTCGGTGACCCCCTCCAGCCAATCGACATGGACATCGTCGAGCGCCTCCTGCATCGCGATATGCGTAATCGCCGATTTCGGCGCCGCGCCATGCCAGTGTTTTTCGCCAGGCGCGAACGAGATGACGTCGCCGGCCCTGATCTCCTGGATCGGGCCGCCCCACGTCTGGGCAAGCCCGGCGCCCTCCGTCACGTACAGCGTCTGGCCAAGCGGATGCGTATGCCAGTGGGTGCGCGCGCCCGGCTCGAAGCTGACCAGCGTGGCCCGCAGCCGCGCCGGCGCCTCTTTCTCGATGATCGGCGTCTGCAGCACCCGGCCGGTGAAGTATTTTTCCGGCGCGATGACGGTCGGCACGCTGCCGCAGGCAATGATCTTCATGGGTCGATGGTCCTTCAAACAGCGGGCGATGGGTCGCCTGTTTCAGTTTCGGCCGATATCGGGCGACGTGCAACAGCTTCCCGCTGCCAGCCCAGCATATGATCCGCACGGTCCACTGCCGAGCAAAGGGTTTCTATTTTTCTTGCCCTGCCGGCAAACAAGTGGGACGATGGCTTTGGGCAGGTGGCACTTGAAAAGAACCCGCCCGCGACGGTCGAACAGGCCGGCCGCCGCTCAGGACCGATTGACCAAGCCTGAACCATACATGCCAGTCGGTCCTACGGGAAACGCCTGAGTGGAGGTCAGTCATGGGTACTCGCGCCGGAGGACGACGCACGGGACCGAAATGCATTGCCATAGTCGGTCCCTTCGCAAGCGGTAAGACGACACTTCTCGAAGCCATATTGGCCCGTACGGGCTCAATTCCCCGACAAAATCCCGTTTCATCAGGTAACACCGTTTCAGATCATTCGCCCGAGGCGCGCGCCCACGCCATGAGCGTCGAGGCGACGGTCGCCACGACCGAATTCATGGGCGAGCAGATCACCTTCGTCGACTGTCCCGGTTCCATCGAATTCTCTTTCGAGGCCGAACCGGTGCTGGCCGCCTGCGACCTCGCGGTCGTCGTAGCCGAGGCCGATGAAAAGAAGATCCCTGCCCTGCAACTGATCATGCGCAAGCTCGACGATCTCGGAGTGCCGCGCATTCTGTTCCTCAACAAGGTCGACAAGGCAATCACCGGCGTGCGCGACACGCTGAAGATGCTGCAGCCGGCCAGTGCCGTGCCGTTGCTGCTGCGCCAGATTCCGCTGCGCAAGGACGGCGTCGTCATTGGTTCGATCGACCTGGCGCTGGAGCGCGCCTACATCTATCGCGAATATGCCGAAAGCGAGGTGGCGCAGATTCCCGGCGACGACAAGGCGCGCGAGCTCGAAGCGCGTTTCTCGATGCTGGAGACGCTGGCCGACCATGATGACCAGTTGATGGAACAACTGCTCGAGGAGATCGAGCCGCCCAAGGATGCGATCTTCGACGACCTCGCCGCCGACCTGCGTGACGGTGCGGTGATCCCGGTGCTGATCGGCACCGCCGAGAAAGGCAACGGCGTGCTGCGCCTCCTGAAGGCGATCCGCCACGACGCGCCCGACATCGAGGCGACCCGCAAACGGCTCGGTGCACCCGACGGCGCGGCTACCCTGGTCCAGGTGATGAAAACCATCCACACCTCGCATGGCGGCAAGCTGTCGGTGTCGCGCATCCTCTCCGGTCAGGTCGTCGACGGTTCCGAACTCTGGCTGCCCGGCGGCGACACCGCCAAGGTTTCCGGCATCTACCGGATGCTCGGCAAGGACCAGTCCAAGCTCTCCATCGCCAAGGCCGGCGACACGGTGGCACTGGGCAAGCTGGACGAGGTCAAGACCGGCCAGACGCTGAGCTCGGCCAAGGGCGGCATCAAGCCCCTCGTCCAGTTCGAGCCGCCGCAGCCGGTCTTCGCCTTCGCGCTCCGCCCCAAGGAGCGCAAGGACGAAGTGAAGATGTCGGCTGCCATCCAGCGGCTGGCCGAGGAGGACCCATCGCTCAGCCTGCGCCACAATCAGGACTCGGCCGAAACCGTGCTGTCGGGCCATGGCGAGATGCATCTGCGCGTGGTGCGCGAGCGGCTGGAAGGCAAGAACCAGATACCGGTCGAAGGTCATCCGCCGGCGGTGCCCTATCGCGAGACGATCCGCAAATCGGCGCAGCAGCGCGGCCGTCACAAGAAACAGTCCGGCGGCCATGGCCAGTTCGGCGACGTGGTGATCGAGATCAAGCCGCTGCCGCGCGGTTCCGGCTTCCAGTTCACCGACACCATCACCGGCGGCGTCGTGCCGAAGACCTACATCCAGTCGGTCGAGACCGGGGTCCGCGACTATCTGAAATCCGGGCCGCTGGGCTTTCCGGTCGTGGATGTCGCAGTCAACCTGTCGGACGGCTCCTATCATGCGGTCGATTCCTCCGACATGGCCTTCCAGATGGCGGCCAGGCTGGCGATGAAGGAAGGCATGGCCGCGTGCTTGCCGGTGCTCCTGGAGCCCGTGATGAAGCTCGAGATCGTCACCCCCTCCGACGCCACCTCGAAGATCATCGCTCTCATCCCGCAGCGGCGCGGCCAGATCCTCGGCTACGACGCGCGACCCGACTGGCCGGGATGGGATGTCGTCGAGGCAACCATGCCGCAAGCCGAAATCGGCGACCTGATCATCGAGTTGCGCTCGGCGACCGCGGGCGTTGCCAGCTATCGTGCCGTCTTCGACCACATGGCCGAACTCACCGGCCGTCTGGCCGACGACGCCATGAACACCAACGGCAAGGCCGCCTGATGGCGTGGCGTTCCTCTCGAACCTGATTCGGGGGAACAAAAGAAAACGACGTCCGGCGGGGACCGGACGTCGTTTTGTTCGCGGACCGTTTCCTTGGGAGGTAAAACGTCAGGTCCGCCGCATTTGGTACCGCCGAGTTCGGCGGAAAAACGGTTCGGACGCGGTAGCCGCCTGAGCCCGGGCCGTACGAGTGATGCCCCCATCTCCCGTCCGAACCACACCGCGTCCTATGATCTACATAGCAGGTCGCGGGCGTCCGGGATATGTTACCAGAGGTTACATGTCACCGTTACGTGGCAATTGTGATGGAATTTTTGGCCGGCCCAGCAGGGTACAGGCAACAAAAAAGCCGGATCAATGAAGATCCGGCTGAGTTTGATTGGAGTGCCTGTTAAGGCTAACCTCCAGAGGGGAACACTCGAGGGCGCTAATGGGAGGAGAACGCGCCCAGGAGATGATCTATATATGTGCTCATCATGCCCAAGAAACAAGCATCTATTTTGCAACACACACATGCAAAAAGACGCAGGCTGTGGTCTAACCCATTCCAGAAGCCAATAGGACCAGCAAAATCGTCGAAATGGAGCGCTGAATCGGGCAATTGCAACTACAGAATCGCTAATCTCGGCTGGCTTTCGGCTCGAAATGCCAAAACTGGGCAATGATGTGGAAGCGGGCAGCAGGCGTGCATTTCTAAGGCAATCGCGGAGCAAGCAGCCAATGCGGAGGTTTTCGGCGATCGCCGGCAGTGCGGCCTTCTTCATCGCGGCGCCGTGCGTGGTTGCCGGGCTGGTGCCCTGGTTGTTGACCGATCGCTGGGGCTTGCCCTGGTCGGGCCTGCCGGGCTTTGCCCCTGTTGGCGGGCTTCTGATCGTTGCCGCGGGCGCGGCACTCCTGCATGCCTTCGGCCGTTTTTCGCTTGAGGGCCTGGGCACACCCGCACCGGTCGCCCCGACCGAGAGGCTGGTGATAGGCGGCATCTACCGCCATGTCCGCAACCCGATGTATGTCGCCGTGCTGTCGATCATCCTCGGCCAGGCGCTGCTGTTTTCGAGCTGGGCGCTGGTCGCCTATGCCGCCGTCAGCGCTGTCTCCATGGGCGCCTTCGTCAGGCTCTATGAAGAGCCGACACTTAGCCGCCGCTATGGCGCCGAATACGAGACCTACCGCCGCAACGTGCCCGGCTGGCTGCCTCGGCTGATGCCCTGGCGGGGATAATCCCGTAGGGCGTGAAAACGAAAATCAGAAGGACCAGCTTCGGGCCTTGGCGATGATGAAGTCCCGGAACACATGCAGCTTGGCCTGGTTCTTCATCGCGTCGGGATAGGCGAAATAGGTGTCGAAAGACGGCACCTCGGTCTCCGGCAGCAGCTGCACCAGATCGGAGTCCTTGCTGATCACGTAGTCGGGCAGCATGGCGATGCCGGCACCGCCCTGCACCGCACGCTTGATCGACAATATGTCGTTGATCTGCAGCGTCGGCACCCTTTGTCCGCCTTCGAAATCACCGACCGTTTCCAGCCAGTTCAGCTCCGACAGATGCGACGGCACCGGCACGCCGAAGGTGACGATGCGATGGGCCTTCAGCTCGGCGACGGAAGACGGCTTGCCGTGCTTGGCGACATAGGATGGGGCCGCGTAGAGGTGGAAATGCACGGTGAACAGGCGGCGCTGGATCAGGTCCGGCTGCTGCGGCTGGCGCAGCCGGATGGCGCAATCGGCCTGGCGCATGGTGAGATCCAGCTCCTCGTTGGCGAGGATCAACTGCAGGCTGATTTCGGGATAGAGTTCGATGAATTCCTGCACCCGCTCGGTCAGCCAGCCGGCGCCCAGCCCCACCGTCGTCGTCACCCGCAGCACGCCCGACGGGCGATCCTTGGTCTCGGTCAGCCGGGACTTGATGGTCTCCAGCTTCATCAGCACGTCATGCGCCGTGCGAAACAGCATCTCACCTTGCTCGGTCAGCACCAGCCCGCGGGCGTGGCGGTTGAACAGCGGCACGCCGACATCATGCTCGAGCGCGCTGACCTGCCGCGAGATCGCCGATTGCGACAGATGCAATGTCTCGGCCGCATGGGTAAACGACCCCGCCTCCGCCGCAGCGTGAAACACGCGTAGCTTGTCCCAGTCCAACGCCATGATTCCCCTCGTTCTGTTTTGGCGTCTGAATGAAAAATCAGGCTTTTACACGGCGTTTCTAAGCCGCTCTCTGAACTCTCTACTCGGCCGCTTCGCGATGCACTTCGATGCCGGCCAGATACTTCTCCGCCTCGAGCGCGGCCATGCAGCCGAGCCCCGCTGCCGTCACCGCCTGGCGGTAGATATCGTCGGTCACATCGCCGGCCGCGAACACGCCCGGCACATCGGTGCGGGTCGAATCCGGCGCTGTCCACAGATAGCCGTTCGGCTTCTGCTTGAGCTTGCCGGCGAACAGTTCAACCGCCGGCGCATGGCCGATGGCCACGAACACGCCGTCGATCTTGAGGTGCGACACCTCGCCGGTCACCGCATGCTTGAGCTTCAGCCCCTCGACCGAGGGCGGCAGCGGCGTCTTGCCGGGCCGGCCGGTGATCTCATCGACGATCGTGTCCCAGATGACGCGGACATTGTCCTTCTTCAGAAGCCGCTCGCGCAGAATACGTTCAGCGCGAAAATCGCTGCGCCTGTGGATGACCGTCACGCTCCTGGCGAGATTGGACAGATAGAGCGCCTCTTCCACCGCGGAATTGCCGCCACCGACCACCGCGACATCCTTGCCCCTGTAGAAGAAACCGTCGCAGGTGGCGCAGGCCGAGACTCCAAAACCCATGAAGTCCTGCTCAGTCGGGATGCCCAGCCATTTCGCTTGCGCGCCGGTGGCGATGATCAGCGCGTCGGCGGTATAGGTCGTGCCGGAATCGCCCTTGGCGCGGAACGGTCGCACGTTGAGGTCGACCTCGGTGATGATGTCGTTGATGATGTCGGTGCCGACATGCTCGGCCTGTTTCAGCATCTGCTCCATCAGCCACGGACCTTGGATCGGGTCGGCGAAGCCGGGATAATTCTCGACATCGGTGGTGATCATCAACTGCCCGCCCTGCTGCAGGCCGGCGACCAGCATCGGCTTCAGCATGGCGCGGGCGGCATAGACCGCCGCCGTATAGCCGGCCGGGCCGGAACCGATGATGAGAACGGGCGCGTGCTTGGTGGTCATCTAAAGCCTCTGCGGAGGGCTGCCGGCAATTGCGGCATGGAAAACTCGATCATTGTCGCGCGTAATGTAAGTGTTGCCCACGACGCCAGCAAGGCAAGTTGGTGTTCGTCCCCGGAAAGCTTTGTCGCACCTGTCGGCCGCTGATCCCGCGAAATATTCCGGGCGAAGGATGGAATGGACAGCGAAGTCGTTTAATTACAAAATCACGCAAGATTCTTGCGTATTGCCCCTCATGATCGAGAGCCCCCATGCCGCTCAAGGCCGACCTCGACGCCATCGACTGGAAGATCCTGCGCGAATTGCAGGGCGACGGCCGCATGACCAATGTCGAGCTGTCGAACCGCGTCGGCATTTCGGCGCCGCCATGCCTGCGCCGCGTCAAGCGCCTGGAGGAAGCCGGCATCATCCGTGGCTACCGTGCCTTGCTCAATGCACCAGCGCTCGGCCTCGATGTCGTTGCCTTCTGCCTGGTCGGCCTGCATCATCAGGCCGATGCCGAACTGCGCATCTTTGCCGAGCGCACCCGCGGCTGGCCGATCGTACGCGACGCCTGGATGGTGTCGGGCGAATCCGATTTCCTGCTGCATTGCGTGGCGAGCGACCTTGGCGCCTTCCAGAGCTTCGTCATCGAGGAACTGACCTCGACCCCGAATGTCGACACGGTGCGCACAGCGCTCACCATCCGCCGGGTCAAGGACGAAGGGCTGGTCTCGTTCGCACAGCCTTGAGCCGGCTGAACCGCAACGAGCTTTCGCCGATGTCGCTTGAAGGCCTCGCCATATCAGCGCCGCTTTGGCGTTCGATAGCTCTCCTGTGAAGCCGGAATTTCTGCCGTAGCCGTCTTGTTGGTTTCCTAGAGCAATTCCAGAAAAAGTATGTAACGGTTTTCCCGGGTAAAGCGCATAGCGCTTTCGGGATTGCGTAAACAGGGGCGCAGGGCAGCCCAATTCCGAGAACAGTGTGCCGTGGGGTGGGACGATGACTCGATTTTCTAGCCCGGTTTCGGCGCTGGTCATCTGCATGAACGAGGCCGACATGATCAGCGAGTGCCTGGAAAGCGTCGATTTCTGCGCCGAGATCATCGTCGTCGATTCGGGCTCGACGGACAGCACTCTGGACGTCGTCAACGGGTACATCGCCAAAGGCTACCCGATAAGGCTTTTTCACAACGATTGGCCGGGCTTTCCTCGTCAGCGGCAATTCGCGCTCGATCAGGCCACGCAACCATGGTGCCTTTCGATTGAAGCCGACGAGGCCATCGACGACGTGCTCAGGCAGTCAATCATGAATGTGACCCAGCTTGGGAATGACGCCTTCGACGGATGGTACATCAGACGCCGCGACAAGCTGAAGGGCTATGGCTATGCGCACCGCTGGGTGCTTCACAACAGGCTGCTGCGTCTTTTCCGCCGCGACAAGGCCACGATGGACCTCAATCTGCGGGTGCATGAGTCGTTCGAGGTGCCAGGCGAAACCGGCACGATAGAAAATGGCGTGCTGCTGCATCGCCGCGAAATGACCATTGCCGAGGATCTGGCAAGGGCCAACACCTACTCCAGCCTCAAGGTTGCCACGCTTGTCGAACGAGCCAAGAAGCCCGGCCTGATAAGACTGGTGCTGTCGCCGCTCGGCAACTTTCTGAAGTTCTACCTGGCCAAGCGCTACTTCCTGTGCGGCCGGCACGGGTTCGTCTATTCGATGCTGGTGATGCTGTATTCGTTCGCGACAGAGGCCAAGCTTTATGAAGCCTGGCGAGACAAAGATCGGATGTAAACCGTCACGGCGCGCCCGAGGCGGTGCCAAGCGCAGCTATTGCGGCGAGCAGGCCGTCGAAATCCGCGGGCTCGCACCAAGGCCGAATTGTGAAGCCCGATCGGACAGCCGCTTGTCCATCTACCAGCCAGCCCTGCGCGAGGCCGGCGCGTTGTCCCGCCTCCATGTCGGCCTCCTTGTCGCCGACGATCAGCGAACGCCGCAGATCGAGCCGTAGACGCCTGGCCGCCTCAAGCAGCATGCCCGGATTGGGCTTGCGCATCGGATGATCTGCGACCGCGAGCACACCGGAGCCAGCTTGGTGATAGGCGCAGGCGACGACCATATCGACGAACGCATTGTCGACGCGCAGCAGCTCGAGCACGCGGCCATTGACGGCGGCGAAATCGCCCCAGCCGAAATAGCCACGCGCGATGCCCGACTGGTTGGTGACGATGATGACCGGAATGCCAGCCCGGTTGGCGGCGGCTATCACCGCGGCTATGTCCGCGCGCAGCACCATTTCGGCAGGATCATCCGGATAGCCGGTATCGACATTGACGGTGCCGTCGCGATCGAGGAACAGCGCCGGCGAGCCGGCGGCGAACACCCTTGAGCCGACCCGCTCGACCCATAGGCCCGGCTCCGCCAGCGGAAAGCGGCCAGAGGTCGTGGGATCAGCCATTGCTGAGGCGCGCTTCGACCACCTCGCACAGATGATGGTAAAGGCACAGATGCCCCTGCTGGATGATCGGCGTCGAGGTCGACGGCACGTTGAGCAGGATATCGGACAGAGACTTCAGCTTGCCGCCGGTGTCGCCGGTCATGCCGATCACCGTCATGTCCATCCTCCGCGCCTGTTCGGCGGCGGCAAGGATGCTCGGCGAATTGCCGCTGGTCGAGATCGCCAGGAGCACGCCGCCGGCAGCGCCATGCGCCTCGACCTGGCGCGAAAACACCGTGTCGAATCCATAGTCGTTGCCCCAGGCGGTCAGCACCGCTGCATTGGCCGGCAGCGCGATGACATTGTAGGCCTTGCGCTCCTTGAGAAAGCGGCCGACCAGTTCGCCGGCAATGTGGATGGCGTCGCTGGCCGAGCCGCCATTGCCGGCGATGAGCAAAGCTTTCCCCGACGAAAGCGCAGTCACCACGGCGCTCGCTGCCCGCTCCATCTCACCGGTCAGGTCCCGTTCGACCATGGCTGATATGGCAGCCACGGAGCGGACAAGGTAATCGTTCAACTCGGACATGAAACCCTCAGTTTGTGGTGCCGCCGGCGCGCAATTTGCCAATGGTGTTGGTGGTGCTTTTTCCGGCGACCAGATCGACCAGCACGACGCGTCCGCCGGCCTTCTGCACCGCATCGGCGCCGACCACGGTGTCGACCGTGTAATCGGCCCCCTTGACCAGTATGTCGGGCAGCAGCGCTTCGATCAGCGCCAGCGGCGTATCTTCCTCGAACACCACGACCGCATCGACCGAGGCAAGTGCTGCCAGCACGCAGGCGCGGTCGTGCTGATCGTTGACTGGGCGCCCGGCGCCCTTCAGTCGCCGCACCGAAGCATCGCTGTTGAGGCCGAGCACCAGCCGGTCGCATTGGCTGCGCGCCGCGTGCAGCAAGCTGACATGGCCGGCATGCAGGATGTCGAAGCAGCCATTGGTGAAGCCGACGCTCAGGCCCTCTTCCTTCCACGCCGCCACCATGCGCGCGGCCGACGTGGCGTCGAGGATGGCGTCCTTGTGGGCCGTCGGCCCATGCGAACGGAACAGCGCGCCGGTGAGTTCCTCGACCGTCAGCCGCGCGGTGCCGCGTTTTCCCACCACGACGCCACCAGCGGCATTGGCGATCGAAGCGGCCATGACCGTATCGGCGCCCACGGCCAGCGCCAGCGCGAAGCTCGCGATCACCGTGTCGCCGGCGCCCGAAACGTCGAACACTTCGCGCGCCTGGGTGGCGATGTGGCGCGCCTCGTCGGGGCCGACCACGCTCATGCCCTTTTCGCTGCGCGTCGCGACCACGAAATCGAAACCATGTGCCGAAATCAGCTCGCGTGCGGCACCTACGATCTCGTCATCGGCGAACACCGCATGGCCGACGGCCTCGCCGAGTTCCTTGCGGTTGGGGGTAATGGCGGTCGCCCCGGCATAGCGCGCGTAATCGCGGCCTTTCGGGTCGACCAGCACCGGCTTTCCAGCCTCGCGGCAGATGGCGATCAAGTCGCCGGCGACACCGTCGAGCAGGATGCCCTTGCCGTAATCGGACAGGATGACGATGTCGGCATACGCCAGCGCGGCGCGGAAATGCCGGATCAGGCCGGCTCGCTCCGCAGCGCCGAGCGGCTTGATCTCCTCTTCGTCGAAACGCAGCACCTGCTGGTTGAGCGCGCTGAAGCGGCTTTTGGACGAGGTCATGCGACCACGCTCCTGCGCGAGGCCCGCCGTATCGGCGCCAAGCTCGCCGAGCATCCGCAACAGGCTATCGCCTGCCACATCGGTGCCTATGACCGAGACGGGAATAGCGGCAGCGCCGAGCGAAACGATGTTGGCCACGACATTGCCGGCGCCGCCCATGGTCGAGGTCTCGCCGCGCCCGTGCAGCACCGGGATCGGTGCCTCCGGCGAGATCCGCTCGATGACGCCGTTGACGAAACGATCGAGGATGAAGTCGCCGACCACCAGCACAGTGGCCTGGCCGAACCGCGCAATGGCGCGGTGCAACGGTTCGGGAGAAGGCGGATTGTGCTTGATCATGTCACTGGCAACACAGGGAAAAGGCCGATTTCAAACTCATAAGTGCTCATCAATCGACTGGTCGGATCGTTCATGGCCAAAGCCGATATACCGCAAATTCACGCAGCGCAACGGCAGGGCATGATCCCGGCAGGCTCGGGCGGTCAGCTCTTCTGCAGGGCGACATGGACGCCCAGCCCGACCAGCACAGCCCCTCCCGCCCGTTGCATCAGCCGCTGTGCGCGGCTCGAACGCCGCAAACGGCCGATCACGGCGCCCGCCAGGAACACACAGACGATATCGGCCGAGGAGAACATCAGATTGACGATCGTGCCGAGCACGACGAACTGCAGCCAGACCGGAAACGCCGCCGAGGCGTCGATGAATTGCGGCAGGAACGCCATGAAGAAGATCGCTGTCTTCGGATTGAGCACCTCGACGGTGATGCTCTCGAAAAAGGCGCGCCGCGCCGATTTGCGCTCGATCGCAGGCAGCGCCGCATCGCCCTCCACGCGCTTGCGAAACAGCGAGACGCCAAGCCAGATCAGATAGAGCGCGCCGACCAGCTTGACCGCCAGGTAGAGCGTCGGCACGGCATGAAACAGCACCGACAGCCCGGCAGCCGCTGCGAAAACATGCACGTAGCCGCCCAGATGAATGCCAAGTGCCGCCGTCAGGCCAGACCAGCGGCCGCGCGCCATCGTCTGCGCGGCCGCATAGAGCATGGCCGGGCCTGGAATGTAGGCGAAAATCGCCGTGGTGGCGAAAAACGCGATGAGCAGTTCGGTCGATGGCATTTTTGGTCCCTCACGATCGTGCTCTGTTCTGTCGATTCAGTCCGCGCGCGGGATGGCTTTGGACTGACCCGTGCGGACAACCGCAGTAAAAGCGAACATAATTTTCTTGTGAAATGACGGGCTGAACGCGCCGATTCGCGCACCCGGCTCGAAATAGGCCGACGCTTCCAGGATATCATGATTGTACTCATCGACCATGACCCAAAGGGGCATAGGGTCGAGGCCCGCACGGTGGCGTTCAATTTCCGGGATGCTAACGGCAACGCGATCACGGCCCGGCTGCGTGGAAGTGATTGCAAGGATGAAGAGGTTCGTACCGCCGGCTTTCCCAGGAACGACAGCCACAAAGGCCACAGGCCGTGACTTCCGGCCTTCGGTCTCGCCGTCTCCGTGTTGGCGATGCCAAAGATATGGATATCGCCAGACGTCCGCAGCGGCGGGTTTAATCACGGTCCAATTCCGCGGCGTACTCCTCGAGCATCTCGACATGTTCGGTCGGGGCATCCTCCGCAGCGTAGACGCGGCGGCTGTCGTTGCCGAAGCGCGCTTCGTAGGCCTCGATGCTCATCAGGACGTATCTCGGCTTGTTGTGGCGAGTGATGGAGACCGGCTGCTGGCTGGCAGCTGCAAGCACATCTCCAAGATTCTGTTTCAGATCGGTCGATGGATAGTTTTTCATGGGATACCCTGTTTTGTCCATAATAGACAAAACAGACAAAACAGACAAGCGCATAAAAGTGGGAGGACAGGCGCATGCACCTGGCTTTGTCGACAGCCCGCCTAGCCTCCCCTATAAGGACCGGAATCGCAAGCAACCAGAGGCCCTTCATGATCATCGTCACGGGCGGCGCCGGCATGATCGGCTCCAACATCGTCGCCGCGCTGAATGCCGAAGGGCATGACGACATCCTCGTCGTCGACGACCTTACCGACGGTCACAAGATCGCCAATCTTGCCGATCTCAAGATCGCCGACTATCTCGACAAGAACGATTTCCTGGACCGCATGGAGGCCGGCTCGCTCGGCCGCATCGAGGCGGTGTTCCACCAGGGCGCCTGCTCGACCACCACCGAATGGAACGGCAAATTCATGATGGAGGTGAATTACGCCTTCTCGAAACGGCTGCTGCATGCAAGCCAGGCGTTGCGCGTGCCTTTCCTTTATGCCTCCTCGGCTTCCGTCTATGGCAGCGGCTCGGAGTTTCGCGAGGATCCCGCGCTCGAGCGGCCGCTCAACGTGTACGCCTATTCCAAGAAGCTGTTCGACGACTACGTCAGGCGAACCGTGTTCGCCGGGCGCACCGCCTTCGATACCGACCATTCACAGGTCGTGGGCTTGCGCTACTTCAACGTCTATGGCCCGCGCGAGGCGCACAAGGGCGCCATGGCCTCCGTCGCCTTCCATCTGTTCAACCAGGTCGAACAAGGCCAGAACCCGAAACTGTTCGGCGCCTATGACGGGTTCGGACCCGGCGAACAAAGCCGTGACTTCATCCATGTCGGCGATGTCGCCGACGTCAATCTGTGGCTGTGGAAACGGGGCTCAAGCGGCATCTTCAATTGCGGCACCGGCCGTGCCCAGCCCTTCCGCGCCATAGCCGAAACGGTGATCGACACGTTGGGTAAAGGCGAGATTGAATTCATCCCCTTTCCCGACCATCTCAAGGGCAGCTACCAGAGCTTTACGCAAGCTGATATGTCCCGTTTGCGCGCGGCCGGTTATAACGGCCAATTCCGGACAGTGGAAACCGGTGTCAGAGACTATGTCGAATGGCTGAAAGCCCAACGATCCTCGTGATCGGCCCACGCTGGGTGGGCGACATGGTGATGGCGCAGTGCCTGTTTTCGGCGCTGAAGGAGTTGCGTCCCAACGCCGCTATCGATGTGCTGGCGCCGGCCTGGGCCGCGCCGCTGGTCAAGCGCATGCCCGAGATCCGCCAGCAGATCGACTTTCCGCTCAAACCCGGCGCGCTCGAATTCACCCATCGCCGCCGCTTCGGCCGCCTGCTGCGCGGCCGCTACGACATGGCCTATATCCTGCCGGGCAGCTGGAAGTCGGCGCTGATCCCGTTCTTTGCCCGTATTCCGCGCCGTGTCGGCAATTTGCGCGAGATGCGCTATGGCCTGTTGACCGACATCGTGCCATTGCCCGACAGCATCAAACGACGCACAGCGCAGGCCTATTTCGGTCTCGCCCAGGGCGGCACTTTCCGGGCGCCGCGACTGACCGTGGACACGAAAAACCAGGTCGACCTGCTCGGCCGTTTCGGCTTGGCGCCGCAGAAATTCGTGGCCCTGATGCCCGGCGCCGAATTCGGCCCGGCCAAGCGCTGGCCCAGCGAAAGCTATGCCGGGCTTGCCCGCGATTTCATGGGCAAAGGCTTGAAGGTTGCTCTGTTTGGCTCGAAGAACGACCGCGACGTGACGGCGGAGATCGCGGCCCTGGCCCCCGGCGTCGTCGATCTCGCCGGACAGACGCGGCTGGAGGACGCTATCGATCTGATATCAGCCGCAAGGCTGGCCGTGTCCAACGACAGCGGGCTGATGCATGTCGCGGCCGCCGTCGGCACGCCGATCGTCGCCGTCTATGGCTCGACCTCGCCCGAGAACACGCCGCCGCTGGGGGAATGCCGCGAGTTGGTCTGGCTTGGCCTGTCGTGCTCGCCATGCCACCAGAAGGTCTGCCCGCTCGGCCACCTCAACTGCCTGAAGACGCTGGAAGTCGGCCAAGTCGCGGCAGCGGCGGACCGGCTGCTGGACATCCCGGCAGCGGCATGAAGGTGCTGATCGTCAAGACGTCGTCGATGGGCGATGTCATTCACACCTTTCCGGCCGTCGAGGATGCCCGTTGCCACCGCCCGGACCTGACCTTCGACTGGTGCGTCGAAGAGGCATTTGCCGGTATCGCCGCGCTTCACCCGGCGATCGACAGTATCCACACGGTGGCGATCCGGCGCTGGCGCAAGGCGCTGCTCGATAGCGGCACCTGGCGCGAGGCGGCCGCCCTGCGCCGCACCTTGCGAGATTGCCGCTACGACCTCGTCATCGATGCGCAAGGCCTCCTGAAATCGGCTCTGGTGGCAAGGCAGGCCGGCGCCCCCATTGCCGGCTTCGACCGTTCGAGCGCGCGCGAACCTTCTGCGACGCTGTTCTACGATGCCAATTATCCCGTGCCGCGCGACCTGCACGCCATCGAACGGATACGGCGGCTGTTCGGGCTGGCACTCGGCTATCAGCCCGATCTTTCGACCCTGGACTCCGGCATCGTGCCGCCCGCCGGCACTCTGGCGGGCATCGCCGGAAAAACCGCCTTCCTGCTGCACGGCACCAGCCGCGAAGACAAGAAATGGCCGGCCGAAGACTGGATTGAAACCGCGCGCCTCCTGATTGAGCGGGGGATAACGCCGGTCACGACCTGGTCGAACGAGCGCGAGAAGGCCGTGGCCGAAGCCATTGCCAAGGCAGTGCCATCGACAGTTGTGGTGCCAAAGTCACCGCTGGCCGACATCGCTGCGTTCATCGGCCGCTCGGAACTGGTCATCGGCGCCGACACCGGGCTGACCCATCTCGCCAGCGCCTTCGGCCTGCCAACGGTTGCGGTGTTCCTGGCGACCGAGCCCGGGTTGACGGGTCCGCGCGGGCAATATGCGTCGACGCTTTTGGCAGTGCCCGGGAAGCGTGTGATGCCGGCGGAGGTGGTGGCGGAGGCAGAGAGGCTGGCGGGACTCCAGGTCCTTGGCAAGGCCAACGCTGGCAAGAATTGACGTCAATCGGAAAGGCTGGCGCTGCCCCTCATCCGCCTGCCGGCACCTTCTCCCCGTATAACGACGGGGAGAAGAGAGCTGAACGCAAGGCCAGCGTCTATTCTGCTACGTTGAAAATCGGCGAAATCGTCGATGAGAGCATCTTTCTCCCCGTCACTATACGAGGAGAAATGCCCGGCAGGGCGATGAGGGGCGGCGCAAACCTCAGCTTAAAAATCGCAGCCGCGCCCCCCTCAAATCCCCTAGATGAACTGCACCTGGACGATCTCATATCCCCTGGCACCGCCAGGCGCATTGACTTCGATGGCGTCGCCGACTTCCTTGCCGATGAGCGCACGCGCGATCGGCGAGGAGATCGAGATGCGGCCGGACTTCACGTCCGCCTCCTGGTCGCCGACGATCCGGTAAGTCTTCTTTTCCTCGGTGTCCTCGTCGACCAGCACCACGGTGGCGCCGAACTTGATCTTGTCGCCGCTGAGCTTGCTGACGTCGATCACTTCGGCCCGCGCGATATAATCTTCAAGCTCGTTGACGCGGCCCTCGTTGAGGCTCTGCGCCTCTTTGGCGGCATGATATTCGGCATTTTCGGACAGGTCGCCATGCGAGCGCGCTTCGGAGATCGCCTCGATGATGCGCGGCCGCTCTTCCTGCTGGCGCCAGCGCAGTTCTTCCTTCAATGACGCGAACCCCTCGCCTGTCATCGGGACCTTGTTCATGATGCCTGACCTTTCCTGCTGCCACCCCCGCGTTTCGGGGAAAGCCTTGTCGATGGGTACAAAAAGAAAACGGGTCCGGCAGCCTCGGGCTAACGGAACCGTTTCACCGCAATTTCCCTGAATATAGCAATGTCAGCGGGTTTTTCACGCCCAAAAATCGGTTTTGCTAAAATCATCCCCGTTTTCATCAGCCAGGGCGGAGAATGAGGCTGGGGGCAACAAAAAGCGGCCGCGATCGCTCGCGGCCGCTTGGTAGAGCCTGGGATCTTTTCAGCTTCTCATGAAATGATCGATCTGCTCGGCCAGCATGCCATATTCACGCGAACCCTTGCCGGTCCGCTTCTCGATTTCCATCAGCTGCTGCCGGGCGCCGGCCAGATCGCCGATCTGCAGATGCGCTTCGCCGAGATATTCGCGCACCAGCGTGTAGTTCGGATCGATGCGCAGCGCTTCCTCGTAATAGCCGAGGCCGACGGTGACGCGGCCGGAATGGCGGTGCGAATAGCCGAGATAGTTGAGGATGCGCGGATCCTGCTTGTTGGCGGCAAGGCTGAGCACGGCGATCGCCTCGTCATAGCGCCCGGCCATCGCCAACGCGTGGCCAGCATCATAGATGCTGTCGTCGTCGAGCATGCCCTCCTGGGGTGCGACGCACTTTTTCTTCTTCTTGTCCCAGACTTCGCCCTTCTTGCATTGGGTGACCGTCTGATCGCTGCCGCCACTGTCACCGCCGGCGGCGAACACCGGAACGGCAAGGAACTGCAGCGCGACAAGGGCAGTCGCCACCTGGATCAGCACTCTTTTATGCATCGAAGCCTCCTGGAGGGTGAGAATGCAACACTAACGCCGGTCGGCTTGCGTTTCATCCCGGAAAATTGCGTGCGGAGAACATCAGGTGACGGATGCCGCAAATCCGCTATCATCCGGCAAACGACCTGAGGGAGACGGCCCTTGCAGCGGCGGCTTGAAAAGGACTGGGAGCTTTCGATCGGCCCCGACACTGTGCGCCTGTTCATCCTCAAGGCCAAGGCGCTGAGTGCGGCCGTCAATGAAGACTATGCCGATGGCGCCGAGCATGAGGTCGAGCTCGACGGCGAGTCCCATGTCAACCATCACCATGACGGCCTTGCCGAGGAAAGCTCCGAGAATCTGACCGAGGAAGAGCTGCGTGAGCTGATCAACGACCTCAATGTCGATGAAGCAGCCGAACTGATCGCGCTGGCCTGGGTCGGTCGCGGCGACTACGACGCCACCGAATGGGCGGACGCACTGGCGGCCGCGCGCGAACGCGCCAACAAGCGCACCGCAAAATACCTGCTTGGCATGCCACTGCTCGCCGACTGGCTGGAGGAAGGGCTGGAAGCGATAGGTGCGTAACGGAGCGGTTACCGTTCGTGATGCGGCCGAGGCAACCACCTTGCGTCGGCGCCGTTGACGGCGATGGGGTCGCTTATCTTTTCCCGAACGTTCAGGATCTTGTTCGTCATGGCCGTCACGGCCTTGCTGATGATGCCGGCCGAGGCGAGACATCGCCATCGGCATCACGAGCCGTTGACGCCGAGGATAGAGCAGCCGTTGACACCAAGAGCCGAACAGCCTCTTAAACCGCGAGGCGGAAAGCGCCTGAAACCACGAAGACATCGGTCGGTTACGCCGAAGCAGACACAGCAGAAAACGCAGTCTCCGCTGCCCTTGCCTGCCGATGCTCCGGTGCCTGGACCATCTGTTCCGGCACCAGCGCCCGGCATTCCGGTGCCGGAACCGCGCCCGGCGGACGCTCGGAAGGCTGACACTGCAAAGCCGCAGGAGCAGAAGACGGAAGCTCCGAAGACCACCGGCGCGCCCGAAGGTTCCAACGAAGAAAAATCCCGCCAGGAAAAGCAGGCACTCCCCGAGTCGTCAGTTCCCGAACCCTCAACCGATACCGAAAGCGAACCGGAGCCGCCCGCGGTCGCGCCAACGCCGACACCAAAACCCGACATCGCGGAGCCCGAGGCTCAGCCGCCCAACGTTGGCCCGCAGCCGCCGCAAAAGCCGGCGGACGCGGACGAGAAGAAGATGCTGCCCGATCCGCGCTCGGCCGATCTGCCCGACGAGAAAATGCCAGCCGAGGAAGTCGCCTGCCGCGAACGACTGAAGACGCTCGGCGTCGAATTCGAAGAACACAAGGCGGAAAGCCAGCCCGAAATCGGCTGTTCGATCCCATACCCCATCGTGCTGAAGAACCTTGGAAAGTCCGTCGCCATCGGCCCCGGCACCGAGCTCAATTGCAAGATGGCCGAGGCGACGGCGCGTTTTGCCGCCGATGTCATCCAGCCGGCGGCGAAAGCCGAATTCGGTGAGGACCTGAAATCGATCGGCCAGGCATCGGCCTTTGTCTGCCGGCCACGCAACGGCACCCGAAAACTGTCGGAACACGCGTTCGGCAACGCGCTCGACATCGCCAGCTTCACGCTATCAGACGGCAAGAAGATCGAGGTCGGCCCGGCGCCGCCCGAGAAGGACGCCAAATTCCTCGACGCCGTGCGCAAGGCGGCCTGTGGTCCCTTCAAGACAGTGCTCGGTCCGGGCGCCGATGCCGATCACTCCCTGCATTTCCATCTCGATCTCGAACCGAGACGGCATGGCGGGACGTTCTGCCAATAGCCGAAAGCGCACTCAGGAATTGGGCTAAATCTATTGCACAGCGCTCGGCGGGAGCGGCTTGTCGATCTCGGCCCTCATGATCAAAACACCACGTGTAAAATCATCAAAATCTTCAATACTCATGCTGCAAGTCTCTTGGACGAAACTTTTATGCCGGAATTGAACCACAACATATTTCTGCTGATCCCTGTCCAGCTTCAGAAGAAAGGCAGACGAATAGGGACTCCTGCGTAAAGTTACATACACTTCACGCAGATCCCGGGCGGTGAAGAACCGTTTTATCGTACGCCAGATCGACATTTACCCCTCCAACCGCAATTATTATAAAACTAGTAGGCGCCTTGTCGAAGATGAATTGCCCTCGCCGATGATCCGCGTGCCGCAATTCGGCCGCAGGCATGAACGCGGGCGCTGAGTTTTCCTTTACCCTTGATCGTTAAAATGCCGGATATCCATCAACGGGATTCCGCCAATGGCCGGCAAATTTCGGGCCGTCTTTTTCGCCACCGCGCGCCAGACAAAATATGCAGCAATGCTGACCGCCGGCCTGGCGCTGGCGGCGCTTTCCGCCTGCAACACCGGCAATGTGCTGTCGCTGCAGCCAGCCGTCGACGTCGGCGCGCAGACGGCTGCCGTGCCGCAATATGCCGGCATGCAGAAGCTTGTCCCTTCCAATCCATACATGACGCAGGCCGCCTATCCGCGCATGGACGAGCCGATGTCGCCCGTCGAGCAGATGCCGGCCAGCGAAACCGACTGCCGGCAGCAATTGAAGCGTCTCGATGTCGCCTACACCGACCTGGCGCCGATCCATGAAGGCCAGTGCGGCATCGATTATCCGGTCAAGGTTTCGGCCATCGGCAACATCCAGATGAAACCCGCGGCAACCCTGACCTGCGACATGGCCGCCACCTTTGCCGGCTGGACGAAGAACGAGCTCGTCCCCTCCGCCCGCTGGCGCTATTTCTCCGGCGTCAAGACCATCCACCAGGGCTCCAGCTATTCCTGCCGCAGGATTGCCGGCGAAGGTGTCCTGTCCGAGCATGGCAAGGGAAATGCGCTCGACGTCATGAGCATCGAACTCAACAATGGCGACGACATTGACGTGCGTAAGCCCGGCCTGTTCGCTTTCCGCACCCGCGGCTTCCTCAACAATGTGCGCGCCGACGGCTGCCAGTACTTCACCACCGTGCTCGGCCCCGGCTACAATTACGACCACCGCAACCATTTCCATTTCGACATCAAGAACCGCAAAAACGGTTATCGCGCCTGCCGTTAGGAAGAGATCAGCCTAATCGGCGCCACCGGTTGAAGCGGCGATCTGCCGTGCAACCAAGTCCTGGATGCGCCAGAGATTCCGGTCGCGGATGCCGCTCTCTTCAAGCTTGCTCACGGTCCTGAACAAATACTGCGCCGAAGAGCCCCAATGACCGGCAGCCCGCGCCAGCGTGTCGGCAACCTGCTCCAACGGCAACCGGCCGGCATAGGCGCTGCCGTCCGGCGCGGCGACGAAAGCCAAGGCACGCAGCGGCCCGTCCCTGGTCTTGACCTTGATCCAGCATGGCACGTTGGTTGGCGGGTTGGCATCGATCTCGCGGCGCATCAACTGGCCGAGTTGCCCGAAATGATCTTCCGCGGGCAGCCGATAGACGATGCCGCTGCAGCTGCCGCCTCGATCGAGCGCCAGCATCAGGGCCGGCAAATCGCGGGTTCCGCGCCAGCGGGTCAGCTTCAGGCAGAACGAGCGGTGCCATCCCGGCGCCGTGGCCGGGCGCTGCTCGACATAGGCGAATTCGGGGTTCCAGATCAACGACCCGTAGGCAAAGACCCAAAGCGTCTCGGGACGATGCTGCAAAAGCAGCTTTTCGACCAGGCCATCGAACTCCACATCGGTGTGCTCGCTGGTTCCGGGCTCTGGCCCGGGATCAGGCTCGACACGCTCAACTTGCGCGACAAGCTCGGCGGTCAACGCCATTGGCTTGCGGCCTGCCGGCTTCCGCTCCATTGCTGCCCCCGCGAGGAAACGATGCCCACGATAGACCGGCGGCGCGCTGCTGGCCATTGATTTCCAGGGTCCGTCAGGCAACAGATACCGCACGGATCGGGCGGCGTTCATGAGCCAGCGAAGTTTTCGGCGACGCGTTGCAATCTGGGTGGCGACCTTGCTGGCCGCCTATCTGGCGCTCGCCTATTTCGCCGCACCGGAATTCTGGACGTTTCACGATCGCGGCTTTCGCAAGCACAGCTTCGAGATGGTGACGCACACGCCACAAGGCATTCCGGGCGATCCCATCAATGTCGGTCTTGTCGGTACGCGAAAGGAAGTAGTGCACGCCTTCGCCGTCGCCGGCTGGGACACCGCCGACGCCGTGACCCTGAAGACCGCGATCGAGATCGGTGAAAGCGTGCTGTTCGACCACCCCTACCCCGATGCGCCGGTCAGCAGGCTGCTGTTCGATGGCCGCGCCCAGGATCTCGCCTTCGAAAAGCCGGAGGGCCTCAGCGCCGACCGCCGGCATCATGTCCGCTTCTGGCAGACCGATGCAAGCGGCGACGATGGCCGGCCGCTGTGGCTGGGCTCGGCCAGCTTCGATCGCGGCGTCGGCCTCAGCCACGACACCGGCGCCGTCACCCACCATATCGGCCCCGACATCGACGCCGAGCGCGATTTCCTGATGCGCGACCTGGCCACCGCCGGCACGCTGATCTCGACCAGCGATATATCGGGCGTCGGCGCCACCAGTACGGGACGCAATGGCGGCGGCGATCCCTATTTCACGGATGGCGAGGCAATTGTCGGCGTACTCAAACAGTAGGTCGCACGGGCCTTGCAGGCTGAAACAGTCCGGCGGTTTCAAAAGGAGGTTTTGATGTTCGACGCGGAAAGTGTGGTGACTAGCTACTGCAGGGCCTGGTTCGACCCGGAAGCTGAGGAGCGTCGCCGGCTGTTGTTCACCTCATTCGAACCGCAAGGCACATACATTGATCCGACGGTGCATATCTCCGGAGCCGAGGCGTTGCTCCAACACATTGATCAGGTGCTGAAAGCCCGTCCGGGCTTCTGGCTGGAACGGACGACCTTGGTCGATGTTCATCATGACTTCCTGCGTTTTGGCTGGGTGCAGAGGGGCGAAAACGGATTTCGGGGCACCGACAGCATGGATATGTGCCGCGTTTCCAAGGAGGGAAAACTGTCGCTGGTCGTCGGCTTTTTCGGACCCTTCAGAGCAATGCCAAATGCCTGACGGTTCCTCACCGCTGCGGATGCCGCGTGACCGAAATGCCGGTCATTTCTCAAAAATCACGTCGGACTATTTTCGAAGACCGCGCCGCAATGCTATTGACCGCTCATGTTATACGTAGAAATCGCTATCGTGGTCGTCCTCATCTGTGTGAACGGCCTTCTGTCGATGTCCGAACTTGCCATCGTCTCGTCGCGACCGGCTCGCCTGAAAGCGATGATCGACCGCGGCATCAATGGCGCCGGCCGCGCGCTCGAGCTGGGATCCAATCCCGGCAAGTTCCTGTCCTCGGTGCAGATCGGCATCACCCTGGTCGGCGTCCTCTCCGGCGCCTTTTCCGGCGCCACGCTCGGCGAACGGCTGGCGCAGTTCCTGGCCTCGACCGGCATCCGCGAGACCGTCGCCGATCCGCTCGGCGTCGGCATCGTCGTCGCCATCATCACCTATTTCTCGCTGATCGTCGGCGAGCTGGTGCCCAAGCAGATCGCCTTGCGTGACCCCGAGCGGGTCGCCGCCAGGGTCGCTCCTGCAATGACCATCCTCGCCACCGTCTCGGCGCCGCTGGTCTTCCTGCTCGACTTCTCCGGCCGCACCATCCTGTGGCTTCTCGGCCAGCGCGGCGAAAGCGAGGAGAAGGTCACCGATGAGGAGATCAAGATGCTGGTGGCTGAGGCCGAGCATCACGGCACCATCGAATCCGACGAGCGGCGCATGATCGCAGGCGTCATGCGGCTTGGCGACCGCGCCGTGCGCGCGGTGATGACGCCGCGCACCGAAGTCGACTGGATCAATCTGCAATCCGACGAGGCGGCCATCCGCAAGCTGCTCATGGAAACCCAGCATTCGCGCCTGCCAGCAGGCGACGGCGGCGTCGACGTCATGGTCGGCGTCGTCCAGACGCGTGACGTGCTGGCCGCACTGCTTGCCGGCCGCGTGCTCGACCCGCGCAGGCATGTGCGCGCAGCCCCCATCGTCTACGACCAGGCTGACGCGCTGGATGTGCTGCAGAAGCTGAAGGAATCCGACGTGCCGATGGCGCTGGTGCATGACGAATACGGCCATTTCGAAGGCATCGTCACCCCGGCCGACATTCTGGAAGCCATCACCGGCGTGTTCCGCGCGGACACAGACGCCGGCGACGAGGAGAACGCGGTCAAGCGCGAGGACGGCTCGTGGCTGCTCGCCGGCTACATGCAGGCCGACGAGATGGCCGACATTCTCGGCATCGACCTGCCGGAAAACCGCGATTACGAAACCGTCGCCGGTTATGTGCTGTCGCACATGCATCATCTGCCGGCGACTGGCGAATGCGTCGACGCGCAGGGCTGGCGCTTCGAGGTGGTCGATCTCGACGGCCGCCGCATCGACAAGCTGATCGCCACCCGCCTGCCCGGCGCCCAACGCGAGGCGGTGCGCTGACGCAATTGCGGCATTCGCTCTATCGTTCCCAGAAGGGCTTGGCGATCTCTCCCTCGACCTGCTGTATCGTCAGGCCGATATCGTCGATCAGATGCGGATTGTCCTTCGACATCTGCCTGAGTTGCCAGCGAAAGCGTATCCGTTCGCGCCAGGTCCGATCGTGCCAACTCGCTATGATGCTTCGCAGGGTCTTCAGGAGCCGGCGCGATGCCGGCCGCACGGGCGTTCCCGCTCGCGCTGCACAACGCTGGGCTGATGCAAGTGTATTGGTCATGGCAACCTCCATATGGTTTGAGGGCCTGGGGCTCTCGATGAGGTTGAATTCTGCGCGATACGGACGGCGCCGTAATTAAGCCCTCCCAAATAGTTCTCAAAACTTCCAAACGAGCTAGAGCAGTTCACCGGCTCACGAAACCGGCAAACTACTCTAACCCTTTGTTTTGACGCAATTCCGAACAGAAAACCGCTTCACACTTTTCCTGGAATTGCTCTATAGATGCGCCTATGCAGGGATCGCGTTTTGCCTTTGGTCCGTTCGTGCTTGATCCGGGTGCGGGAACGCTGCTTCGGAACGACGTCCCCGTTGCCGTTGGCTATCGCGGGCTGAGCCTGCTTGCAGCACTCGTCGGGCGGCCCGGTGAAATCTTGGGGAAGGCCGAGTTGATGGACGCTGCATGGCCGGGCACGGCCGTGGAGGAAGGCAACCTCACCGTCCAGATCGCGCAGTTGCGCAAGCTGCTTGGTCCTGTCGGCGAGAACGGCGAATGGATATCCACCGTTCCGCGCGTCGGCTACCGTTTCACGGGGGCCGTCGAACAGCTCGGCGAGGCCAAGCGAAAACCCTTGCCGCTGCCCGACAAACCATCGATAGCCGTGCTGACCTTCGTCAATTTCAGCAACGATCCCGAGCAGGATTCCTTTGTGGACGGGTTGACCGAAGACCTCATCACCGACCTGTCCAGGATCTCCGGCCTGTTCGTCATCGCCCGCAACTCGACCTTTGCCTACAAGGGAAAAGCGATGGACGTGCGCGAGATCGCCGGGGATCTTGGCGTGCGCTACCTGCTGGAAGGCAGCGCACGACGCGCCGCGGGGCGCGTGCGCATCAACGCACAGCTGGTCGACGCGGTGAGCGGCGACCATCTCTGGGCGGAACGCTTCGATCGCGGCCTGGAGGATATCTTTGCCGTTCAGGACGAGGTGACGGCCAAGATCGTGGAAGCGCTGCTTGGCCGGCTGCGCGCGCCGCCGCCGCGCAATCGGCCGCGAAATCTGGAGGCCTATGACCTCTGCGTGCGGGCGCGCAAGCTGATCGACGACTCGCCGCAGATGGCGCAGGAAGCGCATCTGATGCTGACGCGCGCGGTGTCGCTCGATCCTGATTACGCCGAGCCCTATCGCTGGCTTGCCATGAACCACTGGATGGGACAGGTGCATTGGGGCGGACCAACCGAGGCTGCCCGCAGCGTTGCCCTGGAGCTGGCGCGCAAGGCCGTGGCGATCGATCCCAACGATGCCGGCTGTCGCTGGATCCTGGCTTATCTGCTTGCCTATGAGCGCAGCTTCACTGAAGCGGATGCCGAATTCGCCAAGGCGATCGAGCTCGACCCGAACGAGGCCGACACCTGGGCGGCATTGTCCGACATCTCGGTCCTGGCCGGCCGGGTCGAAGAGGGCCTCGAGCACATCGGCAAGGCGTTCCGGCTGAACCCGTTTCCGGCGAGCTGGTACTATCTGACGCTCGGCCAGGCGCAATATGCGGCGCGCGACTACCAAGCCGCTATCGAGACGTTGCGCCGTGACGAGACCTATCGCACAAGCTCACGCCGTTTCCTGGCCGCAAGCCTGGCCCAACTCGGCCGGCTCGACGAGGCGCGCGCGGAGGCCGAGCTGTTTCTCGTCGGCAACCCGCATTTCACAACCCATCACTGGGCGACGACCGAGCCATTCCGCGACGCCGCTACGCTCGAGCATTTCGTCGATGGTTTTCGCAAGGCCGGTCTTCCGGAGTGACGCGCCGGTATTCGGCCTGCCCGCAGCAAAACGACGTGGCTAACCCGGGTCTAGGCATGGGCATGACCTCGGTGGCGCGACACCTTCTCGCGGTTGCCGCAGGTGCGCATGCTGCACCAGCGCCGCTTGCCGCCTCGCGACGTATCGAGGAAAAGCCAGCCACAGCGAGGGCAGGAATGCAGCCTGTCGCGCGGCAGGGTGAAGAACGCTTGGATGGACAGCATAGCCAGCAACGCGGTGATGGCGTCCGGGTCCCTCCACCGGGCAAGGGCAAGCTCCGGCCTGGTGCGATCCAGCTCGATGGAGCCGGCGGCAAGCGAGCTTGCCGTGCGCGAGAACAACAGGCCAAGCGGTTCGGCCGCAGACGGTTTGCCCGCGGCGATTGGCTCGAAAACCTGAAATGACGCCTCCCGCATTTCGCGGACCCCTTCCACGAACCGCCCATCCGCTATCCCGGCAACGGCCTGCGCCTGGCGATCGTCAGCAAGCCCTGAGGCGTTGAACCAGTTCGCAACATCCCGGACGGACTTGAACAGTTCATTATCAGCTGCCGGCGCCCGCCGGTCGAACACGGCATTCGACAGGTCCAAAGCGGGATGCCCGCCGATGAAGTGATCCGGCACCCATTCGGTATATGCATCGCCCATGGAACATAACCTCATTAGCCGCATTACACGGTTACATTATGTAACCACTATCATAGGGATATGTGGTGTAAAAGTCATAGCGTCGCCAGGTCGGCGCGAAACCCCTGGGAGAGAGAGGATGTGCAGCAATCGTTACAAGACGCGCCACGAGACCATCAATGTCGACGGCCTCGACATCTTCTACCGTCATGCCGGCGACCCCGGCAGACCGGCAATCCTGCTGCTGCACGGATATCCGACCTCGTCGCACGTCTATCGCAATGTCATCGAACCGCTGGCGGAGACAGCCTATGTGGTGGCGCCGGATCTGCCCGGTTTCGGCTTTTCGTCCGCCCCTTCCATCGATGCCTATGACTACACGTTCGAGAACCTGGCCAACACGATTGAAGCCTTCATCGAGGCCCTCGGCCTCAAGCAATTCTTCCTCTACATCACTGACTTCGGGACGCCCGTCGGCTACCATCTCGCCACACGGCGGCCGGATCGCATCCTCGGCCTGATCGCGCAGGACAGCAATGCTCATGACGAGGGGCTGGGACCGGAATGGGACGCGCCGAAGGCGTTCTTCGCCGAACCGACTGAAGAAAACCGCGCCAAACTGCCGGACTGGATGAATTTCGAGGGGACCCGAAACCAATATATCGGCGGTCTCCCCGAGCGTCTGAAGGTGTTGTTTCCGCCCGAGGGTTGGTATCTCGATACGGAGCGCCTGGCGAGGCCCGGCAACACCGACATTCAGTTCGAACTCTTCACCGATTATGGCTCGCACATCGCGCGCTTCCCGGCCATCCAAGCCTATCTCCGCGACCAACAGCCAGCATGCCTCGTGCTGTGGGGACGGCACGACGCCTTCTTCGCGCTGGACGAGATCATGGCCTACAGCCGCGACCTCGACGCAGTCGAAATCCATGTCTTTGAGAGCGGACACATGCTTCTCGAAACGCATCATCGCCAATGCGCGGCTCTCATCGCTCACTTCATCCACGAGGTGGAGACTGGGGTATTTCGCGAACCTGCAGGGCGCTGAACGTCGACGCTCAAACCGCCATTTCGATGGGCTCGGCAAGCCTTGGATTGGCCCGCGCGGCGATCAGGCAGCCGGCGACGATCAGGCATGCTCCGGTCAAGGTGGTCCAGGTCGCCTCCTCGCCGAAGAAGAACCAGCCGAGCGCGACCGCCCAGATGAAGGCCGAGTATTCCGTCGGGATCAGATATTGCGCTTCGGCGCGGGCGTAGGACCAACTCATCAGGAACTGCCCGGCGAGCGACAGCACCGTCACCCCGGCCAAAGGAAGCCAAAGATTGCTCGGCAGGGCGACGGCGAGCCAGGGTGCTGCGAGGCCGAGGAGGATGGCAACGCAAAGGTTCTGGAACAGCATGATCTCGATCGGCTTGGCCAACTGCGCCTGTTGCCGGGCTAGGATCAGATTGTAGCCGTAGAACACCGTCGACACGAGCACCGCCGCCGTGCCGAGCATGGCATCTTGCGAATAGTCTGCCTGCCCGAACTGGCCGGCCATGATGATGGCGACGCCGGCGATGCCGGCCAACGATGCCCAGACAGCCTGGCGCCGAATCCGTTCGCCCAGCAGTAGCGCGGCGAGAAACAGGGCAAACAAGGGCGCCACGAAACTGAGCCCGATCGCCTCCGCGAGCGGCAGCCTGGCCAAGCCCCAGAAGAAGGATATCAGGACGACGCCGACAACCGCGGCACGCAGCGCATGCAGCCTCAGCACCGGAACGGTTGGCTTTAGGCGCGGTCCCGCCAGCCAGGCCGCGCCCGCGACCACGGTCGCGACCATGCTGCGCCACAGCAAAGTGTTGTAGACGCCGACCGCGATGACCAGGATCTTCATCGCCGCATCCATCCCGGACAGCAGGAAGATCGCAAGCGCGCATACGAGCACCGGGATCATCGGGGAAACGGCGCCGGTCAGGCTGGATGTCTTCACGGTTTCACTCATGTAACGGAATGCAGCCGGATATATCAGGGCAAAGGGCGCGACCAGATGGCAGTCCCGTCGATGTAGCAGTCCAACCCCGATTGGCGTCGTGTTCGCGGCTATCGCGACATCCGGATATCAGCATCATACCGACGAGTTGGACGAGGCGGACCGCCTCGCCGACTGCATCATCCGGTCACGGCAGGCGACGCACGCACACATGGCACAGATCGAATTGACGGGGCGGGTTGCCGACGCGGCTGGCCCGTCGCATGTTGTCGATTGTTTACAGACGGATCGGAAAAAATGCGCCGCATAGCTTCAGGCGACCTTTATCAGACCTACGATCTTGGTGACTTGCGCATCACCTCCTTGCGCGATGGCTATGTCGACATGCCGATCGGACGGCTTCGGCAACGCGGCGACAAGCCATTTGGCGATGAATTGCCGCAACAAGTCGCGTTGGTTGCTGGTCAACTCAGGCTTTCCGTCAATGCCTTCGCGATTGACGATGGAAACGGGATCATCCTGATCGATACCGGCGCCTCGAACGCCTGGCATCCCACCATGGGCCGACTTCCCGAGGCGCTGGACGAAGCTGGCATCGGTGCCGGACGAGTCCGTACCGTCTGCTTCACCCACACGCATCTCGACCACATCCATGGTCTTGTGCTTGCCGACGGCCGCGACGCTTTCCCGCGCCTGGCGCGCTTGCTCGTTCCCGCGGAAGAACTCGGCTTTTTTCGCGCCGAAGCGCGGCTCGAACGATTTCACGGCATGGCGGAACCCTTCGAAGCCGGAGACCGTATCGGGACACATGTCGACATTGTCGACGCTCATGGCCATGAAGCGGGACACAGCTGCTTTCGCGTTTCTGGCGGCGGCGAACGCGTTCTGATTTGGGGCGACACCGTTCACGTCCCATCGCTTCAGTTCGATCGACCTGAGGTGACGTGGGAATTCGACGCCGATCAGGACCAGGCGCGCGAAAGCCGGTTGCGGTTGCTGGCGCTTGCAGCCGACGAACATTGTTTCGTTGCCGGCGCGCATCTGGATTCGCCCGGCATCGGCCGCGTCGTCCGATCCGGCGCCAGCTTTCAATTCGAGCCGCTATAATCGAAAAAGGGCGACGCAAGCGCCGCCCCGGATCCTTGGGAGGATAATTCGAATTGGCGGTCAGGCCGCCTTGACTTCGTCGGCAACGGCATCGGCCTGACGCGCTGCCTTGAGCACCTTGGCCCACCACGCAACATCGTTGACCAGCGCGGTGGCGGCCTGGTTCAGATGCTCGAGGTCTTCCAGCTTCTTCTCGCCCTGGCGGACGGCGAGGAAATCGCCCCAGGCGATATGGACGGCCGACTTGACCGGCGCCATCTGCAATTCGACGGCATACAGTCTAAGCTGTTCGACGGCACGCGAGCCGCCAACGCTGCCATAACCGACGAAGCCGGCCGACTTCTTGTTCCATTCATTGGCGGCGTAGTCGATGGCGTTCTTCAGCACGGCCGTCGGGCCATGATTGTATTCGGCGGCGGTGAAGATGAAGCCGTCGAATTCGGCGACCTTCTTCTGCCAGCGCTGTGCCACTTCGTTCTGCGACGGCGCCCAGGCGGACGATGCGACCTCGTCGAAGAACGGCAGCGGGAAGTCGCGCAGGTCGACGATCTCGACATCGATGTCGGCATGCGACTTGGCGATCTTGGCGATCCACTGGGTTGGCACATCGGCGAAACGAGCGGCGCGCGTCGATCCGACGACGATGGCAATTTTGGGTTTGGACATAAGGGGCTCTCCTTGCACGAAGTACTGGTATCATTTGGATACCTGCGCTATATGAGATACTGGAAACGCGATGCACAAGAAGGCACTTTTTTGTTACCGAGGCACCCACACCGCTCCGAAGACTGCCGCGCCATCTCGGAAATCCTGCAGCGCGTCGGCGACAAATGGACCGTTCTGGTCGTCGGCAAGCTGGGCGACGGACCGCTGCGTTTCAACGAATTGCGCGCCGCCGTCGGCGGCATCTCGCAGAAGATGCTGACCACCACCTTGCGCGGGCTGGAGCGTGACGGCTTCGTCACCCGCACCGTGTTTCCAACCATTCCGCCGCGCGTCGATTATGAGCTGACCGAGCTCGGCCACGAGCTGCTGATCCCCGTCAGCGCATTGAGCGAATGGGCGCGCGCGAACACCATGCGCGTCAAGGCGGCGCGCGAAAAATTCGACGACGCCCGCGTCTGAAACCCTTGCGCTGCAAGGGATTCAGACCCGCACGCAACTCCGGCTTGCCTGATCGGAAAATTCTATCTCGGCTGCGCGGATCGTTGCCCGGATGCACGCGCCGTTTGGCTGGTGGATTGCCGCTCATGCCGTCCCCTGACGGCTGCCGCTCAGGCTCCTGATGCGCGGACATCGCATCGCGCCGCGGCGCTGATATCAGGTTCCGCGCTCCGCCCGCCGGGAGCCTTGTCCTCATGCGTGCAGGCAATGCGCGAGATGTCTTCCTTCACCTCCGCATAAGCGGTCACGCCGAGCAGGCAGGTCGTCGCGACCAAGGCTGCCACGAGCCAACCGTTCAGCAGATGTTGACGCATTGTCTCTCCTCCAATTGCAGCAGGATCGGGCATGGAGGCAACCGTTGGATGTCGCGAAACGGGTCCGCTACACGGCTCCAGTTACAAACGGCCATGCGTGGGAGAAGACGGCTTTCGTCAGCCTTCGGCGGGAACCGCTTTCGGCTTGCCTTCGCCATCCAGCGCCACCATGACGAAATCGGCATGGGTGACCTTTTCCATCAGGTCGGAGAGGTAGCGCTGCGCCCAGGCTTCGACCTTGAGCGTCATCGAGGTGCGGCCGACGCGCTCGACATGGGTGTAGATGCACAGCGTGTCGCCGATCTTCATCGGCTTGGCGAAGGACATTTCCTTGACCGCCGCCGTCACCACGCGGCCCTTGGCGCGCTCGGCGGCGCGGATGCCGCAGGCCAGGTCCATCTGCGCCATCACCCAGCCGCCGAAAATGTCGCCCGCCGCATTGGCATCCGAAGGCATGGCCAGGGTGCGCAGCGTCAGATCGCCAAGCGGCCGTCCTTCAGCGTAGTGCACCATGCGAGAAATCCTTCGAGACCGGCTGCCCTCGATCCCGTATCGTCACGGCGCCCGAAGGTCAACGCGCCACGCCATGGCCACAGGCACCAACTGGCAAAAGACATGACGACAGCCAGGGCGCGGTGTCGGCAGCCTTTTTGCCGGGCAGCTTTTTCACGATAGGAATTTTTTCTTGACTGGGTGCCCTCAGCTATGGTACATTTTTGCCTATGGTGCTGATTTGCGCCAGTGACCCGCCCGCACAGGCGGGTTTTTCGTTTGATGCACCCGTCAGCCGACGCGCCGGCGAAAGGCTCCGTTAACCCGAGTTCGTAGACCCCTGGGCATGGCATGGGGAAGACGGCAGTTCGCATCACCCCGGCTAGAAATAGCGCCTGAGGTTCGAGCGAATGCGATCGAGCACGCTATCCCCGGAAAGGTCCGGAGAAAATTCCTTGCCGGTGATCGCCTCATAGGCCTGCGCGTAGACCCCGGAAGCCTGTTCGACGATCTCGTCGGGTATCTCTGGAATCGGGTCGCTATAGGGATCGCACCGCGCCGAGACCCACGAGCGGATGAAATCCTTGTCGAAACTCTCCGGCCGGCTGCCGCTGGCGAGCGCCTGTTCGTAACTCGATGCGATCCAATACCGGCTGCTGTCCGGGGTGTGGATTTCATCGGCAAGAATGATGGTCCCATCCTTGTCGGTGCCGAATTCGTACTTCGTGTCGGCCAGGATCAGGCCGCGTTCCGCGGCGCGCTGCTGGCCGCGGCCGAACAGCCGCAAGGCGTAGTCCGACACGGTGTCCCACTGCGCTGGCGTAAGCAGGCCCTGCTCGAGAATCTCCGCTTTGGACAGCGGTTCGTCATGGCCGCCATGCGCGGCCTTGCTGGTCGGCGTGATGATCGGCTCCGCCAGTCTTTCATTGTCGCGCAGGCCATCCGGCAGGCGGATGCCGTACATGTCGCGGTCACCGCGCTTGTAGCGGGTCAGAATCGAGGTGCTGGTGGTGCCCGCCAGATAGCCGCGCACGACAATCTCGACCGGCAGGATGTCGAGCCTTGTGCCGACGACGACGTTCGGGTCGGGATATTCGAGAACATGGTTCGGGCAGATGTCGGCGGTTTCCTCGAACCAGTAGCGCGCCGTCTGGGTCAGGATCTCGCCCTTGTAGGGGATCGACGTCAGGATGGTGTCGAAGGCACTGAGCCGGTCGGTGGCGATGATAATGCGCCTGCCATCCGCCAAGTCGTAGTTCTCGCGGACCTTGCCGCTGTAGTGGCCCGGCAGTTCGGGGATGAACGCGTCAGGGAGGGTCCGCATATGATTTCCTGCCTTCCGCAAGGTGGCCGATCCCATCGCATAAGCTGTCGCCCCGGTGCATATCAAGCGCGATTGTCGGGTATCCCCGCAAACCCGGCCAGTTCGGCGGTCGCTTTTTTCACAACTGATGCCGGATGGCGCGGCGACTTGGGAGCGCCGCCGCGTCTAGGCTGCAGCCAATTCTCCGGAGCCGCCCGCATCATCATGCAGACCTATGATTTCATCATCGTCGGCTCCGGCTCGGCCGGCTCGGTCCTGGCCGAAAAACTCTCGGCCTCGGGACGCTTCTCGGTGCTGGTGCTGGAGGCCGGCGGCACCGACCGCCGCTTCTACGTGCAGATGCCGCTCGGCTACGGCAAGACCTTCTTCGATCCCGACGTCAACTGGAACTACAAGGCCGAGCCGGACCCGGGCCTCGCCGGCAATGCCGATCACTGGCCGCGCGGCAAGCTGCTCGGCGGTTCGAGCTCGATCAACGCCATGGTCTGGATCAGGGGCGCGCGCGAGGATTTCGATGCCTGGGCAGCCGCCGGCAATCCCGGCTGGGGCTATGACGATCTGCTGCCCACCTTCAAGGCGCTCGAGGACAACCAGGCCGGCGCCGACCGATGGCGCGGTGTCGGCGGCCCGCTGCATGTCACAGACTGTTCTAACGCCGTCCACCCGCTGACCAGGCGCTATCTCGCCGCCGGCCAGCAGGCCGGCCTGCCGCTCAACCCGGATTTCAACGGCGCCGCCCAGGAGGGCGTCGGCATTTACCAGATCTCGACCCGCAATGGCCGCCGCATGTCGGCGGCGCGCGCTTTCCTGCGCCCGGCGATGAAGCGCGGGAATGTCCGCGTCGAGATGAAGGCGCTGGCGACAAAAATCCTGTTCGAGGGCAAGCGTGCCGTCGGCGTCGAATACCAGCAGAACGGCGAGATGAAGACGGCGCGTGCGGGCCGCGAAATCATCCTGTCGGGCGGTTCGGTCAACTCGCCGCAATTGCTGCAGCTGTCCGGCGTCGGCCCTTCCGCGCTACTGAAGGGCCTGGGCATCCCGATCGTCCACGGCAACGGGAATGTCGGCGCGCATCTGCAGGACCATGTCGGCATCAACTACACCTTCAAGGGCAAGCTGCCGACGCTCAACCAGACGCTGCGTCCCTGGTGGGGCAAGCTGCTGGTCGGCATGCAGTACATCCTGACCCGCTCCGGCCCGCTGTCGCTGTCGATGAACAATGCCGGCGGCTTCTTTCGCACCGACCCTGCGGCGACGCGGCCCAACATGCAGCTCTATTTCCAGGCCTTCTCGACCGTCATTCCCAAGAGCGGCGAGCGCCCCATCCTGACGCCCGACCCATGGCCGGGCTTTTCCATCGGCCTGTCCAATTGCCGCCCGTCGAGCCGTGGCGAGATCATGATCCGCTCGGCCAATCCGCGCGACTACCCCAGGATAACGGCCAATGCCTACTCCACCAATGCCGATGTCGAGGAGATGCTGGCAGCGGTGAAATTCGTGCGCAAGATCGCCTCGATGCCCGCCATGGCCGAGATCATCGAGGAAGAGGTCCTGCCCGGTCCCTCGATCACCTCCGATGCCGATCTGGTCCAGGATTTCCGGAAGCGCTCGGGCACCGTCTATCATCCGGTCTCGACCTGCCGCATGGGGCCGGATCCCGCGCGCGCCGTCGTCGACCCGCGCCTCAAGGTGCATGGTCTGGAAGGTTTGCGCGTCATCGATGCCTCGATCTTTCCCGACAACATCACCGGCAACACCAACGCCGCCTCGATCATGACCGGTTGGAAGGGCGCCGAACTGGTTCTGGAGGACCAAGAATGAAGATCACCGACGTCAAGACCTGGGTTGTCGGCAATCCGCCGCCCGGCATCGGCGGCAAGTATTTCATTTTCGTCAAGCTGACCACCGACGGCGGCGTCGTCGGCTATGGCGAGGCCTACAACGCCACCTTCTCGGCCCATGTTACCGCCCGCATGGTCGAGGACATGGCCGAGCGCTATCTCATCGGCCGCGACCCGCACGACATCGAGAATTTCTTCCGCCGCGCCTATTCCTCCGGCTTCACCCAGCGCCCCGATGTGTCCGGCATGGGCTGCTTCTCGGCGCTGGAAATGGCCTGCTGGGACATCATCGGCAAGGAAGCCGACAAGCCGGTCTATAAACTGCTCGGCGGCCAGGTGCACGAAACGCTGCGTTCCTACACCTATCTCTATCCGCACAGCGGCAGCGTCCATTCCGAGGATGCGCACGGCAAGAACGTCTACAACGATCCAGATCTCGCCGCTGCCTGTGCGCTCGAATATGTCGAGCAGGGTTTCAATGCCGTCAAGCTCGACCCCGCCGGCCCCTACACCGCCTTCGACGGTCATCAGCCGCGCCTCGTCGATATCGACCTGTCCACCCGCATGATCAAGGCGATCCGCGAGGCGGTCGGCACCCGCGCCGACATCCTGTTCGGCACGCACGGCCAGTTCACAGCGTCCGGCGCGCTGCGCATGGCGCGCGCCATCGAACCCTACGATCCCTTGTGGTTCGAGGAGCCGGTGCCACCTGATATGCCTGAGGTCATGGCCCAAGTGGCCCGCGCGACCTCGATCCCGATCGCCACCGGCGAGCGGCTGACGACCAAGTTCGAGTTCGCCCGCGTCATCGAGAACCGCGCCGCGACCATCCTGCAGCCGGACCTCGGCCGCTCCGGCGGCATCCTCGAGACCAAGAAGATCGCGGCGATGGCCGAGGCCTACCACATCCAGATCGCACCGCATTGCTATTGCGGACCGATCGTCGGTGCGGCCAACATCCAACTGGCGGTGACGCTGCCCAACTTCCTCATCCTCGAATCGCTGAAGCAGTGGGACGGTTTCCACGCCACGCTGCTGAAGAAAAAGATCGAGTGGCAGGACGGCAAAATCATCCCCTCAAAGGAGCCCGGCCTCGGCGTCGAGCTCAACGAGGCGGTCTGCGAAGCACACCCTTACACGGGCAAGGACCTGCATCTGCAGATGATGCAGACGCCGCTGATGCCGTGAGCGAAGCTACGCCTTCATCGGCCTTGGCCATCTCGGCGGCAACCTTGCCGCCAGCCTGGTCCGCAACGGCTTTGCCGTCACGGTCTTCGACCGTGATCCCGCCGCCGTCGAGCGCCTGGTGGCGCTCGGCAGCACCGCAGCGAGCAGCCCGGCCGAGGCCGCCGCACGGGCCGGCAACGCAATCTCCTGCCTGCCCTCTCCGAAGGTGAGCGAAGCCGTGCTGGCGGGCGCCGATGGTCTGCTGGAGGGCCTGCCCGCAGGCGGCACCTGGATCGAGATGTCGACCAACGGCCGCGACGAAATTACCCGCCTCGCTGCCCTCGCCTCGGCCAGGGGCGTCGAGACGCTGGAATGCCCGGTCACCGGTGGCGTGCATCTGGCGGCGGCCGGAAAGATCACGGCGCTGGTCGGCGGCGATCCTGCGCTCTACGAGCGTCATCGACCGGCCATCGAGGCGATGTGCGCGAAGTCGTTCCTGATGGGTCCGGTCGGCTCGGCGGCGGTGATCAAGGTGATCACCAACATGCTCGCCTTCATCCATCTCGTTGCCGCCGGCGAAGCGCTGATGCTGGCCAAAAAGGGCGGGCTTGACCTCGCCCAATCCTACCACGCCATATCAGCCTCCTCAGGCAACAGCTTCGTCCATGAGACCGAAAGCCAGCTCATCCTCAACGGCTCCTACGACATCGGCTTCACCATGGACCTGGCGCTGAAGGACCTCGGCTTCGCGCTCGCCATGGGCGAGCAGTCCGGCGTGCCGCTTGAGCTGGCATCGCGCGTCAACGCCATTTTTCAGCAAGGCAAGGCCGCCTATGGCGGCGGCGCCTGGTCGACGCAGATCGTCAAACTGTTGGAAGATGCCGTCGGCACCGACCTGCGCGCACCTGGTTTCCCGGCCAAGCTCGAACTCTGACGCCGGCTGGATATCAAACGATTTCAGAGCGTTGGCTGGATCGGCGGATCCATCTGAATCAATCTGTCAACGGCTTGATTCAGTATCTGAGCGTCAATGCACCGGGCAGGATCTCGAAGGTCGCGGGTATGCGTCCCGGCGACTCGCCGTCTATGTCGACCAGCGCGCCATTCTCTGACGCATCGCCGAGCGGTTCGACCACGACTTTCCTGCCGCGCAGGATGGTGATCGCAGGATGATTGCGATGCCGGCCGCCATAGAGCAGCCGGATGTCCCAGATCAGCTTCAGCTTGCCGGCCGCGCGCAGGATGACGATGTCGAACTGCCCGTCGGTCAGTTCCGCATCCGGCGCGACCATCATGCCGCCGCCGAAGAACTTTCCATTTGCCACCGCCACCAGCGCCATGCGCGCTTCGACGGGGACGCCGTCGTCGACCGTGATGCTGACCTCCTGGAAGCGGTAGCGGATGAACTCGACCACGGTGCGCCACAGGAACAGCGCCTTGGCCGACATCCTGCCCTTGCGCTTGTCGGCATTGACGGCGCGGTCAGTGGCGCCGGAAAGCCCCAGGCTGGCGATGTTGATGAAATGCCGGCTGGCCAGCGCGCCGTGATCGTCGACGTAGCAGATGCGTCCGGCATCGACCTTGCGGGGCGTGGCTTCGGCGATCCGCTTCAGCACGGCATCGACCTTTTTCGGCAGCCCTAGCCCACGCGCGAAATCGATGCCGGTGCCGCATGGCAAGAGCCCAAGCTCGGTGGTCCGGCCGCTTTCCCTGGCCGCTTGCAGCAGCCCGTCGGCCACTTCGCTGGCGGTGCCGTCGCCGCCGGCCGCGATCACCAGGTCGAAGCCAATCATCGCGAGATCGATTGCCAGCCTTTCGGCGTCACCTTCCGCCTGCGTTTCGCGCAGCTCGAATTCGCCAAAATGCTTTCTCAGCGACACGGCGACATCAGGCCAATGCCGTTTCAGCCGGCCCCCACCGGCAATCGGGTTGAGAACCACTCCAACTTTCAAGCAACCCTCCCGCAAGGATTCGAGGCGCTCGGCGCCTCGAATCCTTTGCCGGCATTGAAGACCGCACCCGCCCGCAGAGCAAGGCCGAATGTCCGCCGATGACGCCCATCGTGGCGGACAGGAAAATCTCGCTGTCCCAGGTTGATCCCCGATAATCCCGCTATCCACAGGCCAGCGGCCATTCCCCAGGTCCCTTACCCGGCGTACATTAAACCCATCTCAGGCGGCTACCGATCATCAAGCCGAAAGGCGAAGTGAAAGGCGGATTTCCTGAGGCCCGTACGGCCCGAAGCGAGAGCAGGCTTGCCTGTTTCGAGGGACGGAGCCGAGACCTACGGGGCCGCGGAAAGCGTGCCAACGCCTACGGCGGACCGATGCTGCCATGAAGGACGGCAAAAACCTTCGATGGTGCGCAGGGCAAAGCCCGCAAGGGTGGAGACCGGCGTGGTCCCGAACGGACGCTGCTCTCGGGCGGCGGACTGGCAGGACCGTCAAAATCAAGGCCGGCAAGGCGCGACGACTTTACGGAAGTTGCTGCCGCGACCGCGTCCTGATCTGACAGGGAGGCGCTGGGAGAAATCCCGGCGCCGACTGTCTTTTTGGCCCCCCGATGCCCTTTGGCGGCGATCTTGCGAGCGCCGCTTCTCCACGCGCTAAAATCGGTTAGTATCGCTGCGTCGTCAGAGTCTGTTGCAAAGCGGACTCGTAGAAGGGGGATACTTCATGACGCTGATCCAGAAGCTTGCCGTCGCCTATGCTTTCCTGTTCTTCGGCGTCGTCGCCATAGGCTACATACCGGCGTTCAACGATGCCAACGGCAATCTGTTCGGCCTGTTCTCGCTGCAATGGTATGACGACCTGCTGCACGCCTTCTCCGGCGTCTGGGCACTGGCCGCCGCCTTCATCTCGCACCGCCAGGCGGTGTTCTATTTCAAGCTGTTCGGTTCGGTCTACCTGTTCGACGGCGTGCTCGGTCTGGTCACCGGTTCCGGCTGCCTCGATGCCGGTATCTTCATCAACGGCTTCCGCTCCCTCAACGATATCGAATTCCCGGCCCGCTTCTTCGCCAACCTGCCGCACCTCGTCATTGGCGGCTTCGCCGTCTATGTCGGCTTCCGGCTGGCCAGGCGCATACACGAACACTTCGCCACGGCCTGATCGGCCATGTTCCTGTTCCGCTGGCTGAAGCGCATCATCAAGACGATCCTGTGGGTGATCGTCATCGTCATCCTCATCCCGATCGCCGGGCTGAGCTACGGCTTTCTGACGACGTCCTCGCTCGACAAGACGCCGCTGCCCGGAATTGCCGATGGCGCACCGCCCAAGGCGCTGGCCGACAAGGTCCGCGCCGAGATCTTCGGCTACCAGCGGCCGGAGGAATCGACCTTCCTCACCTATCCGGAATGGGCGATCGTCTACGCCGCGCGCGAATATGCCGGCTTCGTCGACAAGGATCAGCCGAGCGGCTTCCCCTACTGGTCCTATGTCGGCCGCTTCTGGCAGGACTACGCCATGGTGATCCGCGCCAGCGCTCCCTACAAGTTCAATTACGCCAACCATCAGATGCTGGTCATCATCGGCACCAGCCACTCGATCGAGCATATCCTGCAGTGGGCCTATGAGAACACGGTCGGCCGCATCACCGAGGCGACGACGGCCAAGCGCACCGCCGCCGACATCTATCAAGCCAAGGTGGCGGCGGACTATGCCGCTTTCCTCGACCAGGTGCCGTGGTATCAGTTCCCCTATGCCGACAAGCGCGCCGGCCTGTTTGCCGTGCAGCCGGCGCCGGGCGACAGCTCAATCCGCACCAGCGAACGCAAGCTGGCCTTCGGCCTCGCCGACACCATCAAGCAGGGCTATGCCGACCTGATCAAGCAGGCGCTCGCCGCCACGATGGACCCTGCCTTGCTCGACATCCATGTCTGGGCCAAGGGACCCGTCGGCGAAGCCACGCGCAACGAGCCCGACACCTTGCTCGAACGCGACATGGGCGCTGACGGCACCATCTTCGTCACCAGGCGCTATCAGGTCTTCACCGAAATGATCCCGCGCCTGATCGACAAGGGCGTCTCCTTCGTCGAGATCGGCGGCAATGACGAGATCATGGTCACCGTGCTCTCCACCGATACGATCGCCATCCCCGAAGGCATGCGCATCCTGTTCAGCTATCCGCTGCCGGCCGACCCGGCGATGCGCCGCACCGGTATGATCGTCGCCGTGCGCAAGCTGCATCTCGTGCTGCCGGCGCTGATCAAGGCCGGCGTCAGGCTTGAACACGTCTACGACTACTGAGGCCTTTCGGCCACGCCCGGCCAGGATCATGCATTTCCTGCGCTCCGCCATGCCCATTCCACAATCGCGGCCAAATCCCGCCTTGTTCGCGCGCGAAGGAATGGGAAGAAATGGAAGGGCTGCCCGGGGGGCATCTCGAAGGGACAAGACCGTGATCAAGACCGCCCTTGTCGCCATGACCATTGTCGGCTGCGACTGCGACGCCAAGCTTTGCGAATATATCGGCGAGACGCCGGCCAAATGGTCGACCGTCGCCGAGTGCGAAGCGGCGATGAAAAGCCAGATGCTGCACGAGCGCAATTTCAATTATCCGCTCGTCTCCGGCATCTGCCGCACGAAGGGTTCGTCGTCCTCCTCGCAACTGGCCGCGACCGCATCGCGCCCGGAACTGAAGCCCGCCAGCCGGGTTGCCAGGACCGAAAGCCCATTGCCGCCTGAATTGAGCCACCGGCCGAGCGTCTCGGTCGGTTCGCCGACGACGGCCATGGAAGCCGATGCCGCCCGGCCCGTCGCCTATGAACAGGTGGTCGATGGCGGAACCGGTGTGCTCTATCGCACCAAGAACGGCTACGCCGTGGTCAAGACCGATCTCGGCCGCGCCGCCTCGGCAACCGCCGACGCCGCGAAACGCTCCGTGAACTGGCTGGCCGGATTGATGCCGAAAGGGCTTTAGGCCCGCCGGCGTTTTGACGACCGCGTGATCAGGCAGGCACATAGGTCAACCTGATCACGTCGTCGCCTATCAGATCGCTGGCCACGAAGCGAAGCGGTGGCCGGGGGCCGGCGAAGAATGGCTTGCCCTGACCAAGCACGAACGGGTGGAAATAGAGTTGGTACGCATCGATAAGACCAAGGTCGGTCAGGCTTCGTGCCAGGTCCGGTCCGGAAACTGAAATCTCCCCGACGAGCTCAGCCTTAAGCCCACCTATCACCGCCTCGACGTCGTCCGCGACAAGTGTGGCGTTGGGGCCGACCGACTTCAGCGAGCGCGACACAACCCATTTCGGTTGGTTCCGCCACGCCGCCGCGAATTCGTGCGCCTCCGCGCTCCACTCAGGATGGTCTTCGTCCCAATAGCGCATGACCTCGTACATGCCGCGACCGTAAACACTGCCGCTCAAATTGCGCACTTGCTCCATCCAGTGACGAAAGATTGTCGGGCCTGACGGCATCTTCTGGTGGTCGACGTAACCGTCGAGGGACTGGTTCATTCTGAAAATGAGCTTCGCCATGCTGCAGGATCTCCACATCCGGATCGTTAGAATAACTTGAGCCGCCGTTACGCAAAAGTGGATCCCAACCGAAATTCAAACCGGGACACGACCCTAGTCCCGCTGCAACTTGACTTTCAGGCTCTGCCAGAACTTGTCGACCAGCGGCTTTTCGGTCGCTGCATCCTCACCGGCAATGCGGGTGATGAACAGCAGCCCCCGATCGGCAAGACCGACTCCGACGATCTCGAAATCGGCGGTGTCGGTGCGTGTCTTCACCTCGGCGTGGATGCCGGTCAATTCCTTGCCGTCGGCGAGTTTGCGCGTGGTCGGCTCCTGCGTCAGCGTGGCGCCGGCCTGCACCGATTCCTTGGTCATCTCCTGCAGCATCAGCTGGTTGAGCGACACCGGATTCATCGCGCCATATTCCTGCACCACGACGATCGTGCCGAGAGCCGACGCCATCAGATACTGCGTGATATCATCGCCGAGGTCGGTCTTGGTCACCGAAATGTTGCTGGGATGAACGAAGGAGAAAACACTGCCGGAAAAGGTGACGAAGTCGTTGCGTTCGAGCGTCACCTTGCTCCGCTTGCCGCCAGGCAGGGTCACGTCTGCGCTCTCGCCGGGATCGATATCGACCGTCACACCGTCGATAGTCAGCTTGAAGGCCTTGAGATCCTCGGCTCCGGCAGGGCCAGCGCACAGCGCGATGAGGACGAGTGCCGCGGCTGATACCTTGCGCATGAAGTCTCCTAAAGTCTACGCCACCCCGCTCAGCGCCTTGATGGCACGGTAGAAGGTCGAGGAAAACAGTTCCGTCGGGTCATACTGCCGCTTCGCCGCCAGGAAGGCCGGCAGTTCGGGATAGGAGGCCAGCAATTCCCTGGCCGTGTAATGCAGCTGGTAAGGCAGGAAGAAGCGCCCGCCATGCTTGATCGTCACGTCGATCAGCGCCCGCGTCAGCGCCCGCATCCTGGCATTGCCGTCGGCATCGGTCGGCTGGTTGATGTAGAGCACCAGCGAATAGGCCGGCTCCGGCGCGTAGGTCAGCGCCACATCCTCCTTGTGGACGATGCGCACCGAAGCATTGAGCACCGGCAGCGTCTGGTTGCGCAGGATCTCGCGCGCTTCCGCGATGAATTCGACATAGGCGGCACGTGGAATAAAATATTCGTGCAGGATGTCGGTTTCTTCCATCTGATCGTTGAAGAGATAGGGGACCGAATCGTGCATCGGGTTGTTGCGGGTGACGAGACAAGCCTCGCCCTCGGCCATGGCTGAGGTGCGCGCCACCGTGCAGCTTTCGAATTTCGGCTCCAGGGTCTTTTCGGTGAACCACTTCAACTCCTGGAACAGGCTGCCCCATTTCGCCAGGTTGATGATCACCCGCTTCAACCCGACTGAACCCGGCTCGCCGATCTCAGGCTGATCCGCCGGCGGCTGCTCCGCCACCTTGTCGTAACGGTAGACGATCATGTCCTCCAGGAAATTGCCGGGCGCCGTCGACAGATGGCCGTAGAACAGGCCGATATCCTTGTTCGGCTCCAGCACCTCGGCGAAGAATTTCGGAAAATCGTCCGATCTGATGATTTCGCGCGAGGTCCGGTAGACGGCGTTGTCGACGACATCGAGCGTCGCCTCCAGCACCACGCCGAACAGGCCGTAGCCGCCCACGACGTGCCGGAACAGATCGGTGTTCTCGGTCGGCGAGCAGGTGGTCACCGAGCCGTCAGCCAGCATCACTCGCATCGAGCGGATCGAGCCCGCCACCGAGCCTGCCTGGTGGTCCATTCCGTGCGCATTGACCGACAGTGAGCCGCCGACCGAGAAGATGTCGGTCGACTGCATCGCCTTCACCGCTAAGCGCGGATGCAGAAGGTTCTGGATGTCGTGCCAGCGCGCGCCCGGCTGCAAGGTCATGGTTTTGGCCGCCGCATCGACGGTGACTTTGTTGAACCTTCTGAGGTCGAGCACCAGCGCGTTGTCGTCGAAGGCATGCCCGCCCATCGAATGGCGGATGGCGGCCAGTGAGACTTTCAGGCCATTGGCACGCGCGAAGGCCAGCGCATTGCCGATGTGCTCGTCCTCGCTGATCTCGACGACGCCGTAGACCGGCGTCATCGACAGGCCGCTGGCATCGTTGATGTCGCCGCCTTTTGCCGACCAGGGCAGCGACGCGTCGAAGGCCGGCGCATTGTCCAGCGGCTTCAGAGGCAGCGCGAAGTCGTCTATATCGGCTATCCGTCCTGCGTTCTTCGGCCCCGAAGGCGCGCGCGCCAGCCGCGCCACCGTGTTGCCGCCCCACAGCACCGCGCCGCCGACGACAGCCGCACCCAGCAGCAATCGCCGCGACAGGCGAAACCCTTTTTGTTCGTCGGCCATGATATCCCCCGTTGGCCAAGGGATAGCGCGGCTTTTTGGCAAAAACCATAGCGATGCCGCCGGACAGCATTCCGCCGGCCGGCCCTGGGGTCCAGCCGGAAGACCTTATCCAGGTCGCCCGGCATCGAGAGCCGACGGATGAAAATGGCCGATCCCCGGAGGGACCGGCCATGAGTGGAACAGGGTTTGTAAAATCCGGTCAGCAGGTCTGCCGACGCACGATGTTCTCGCCTTACGAGGCCTTCTTGATCGACGTCACGATGCCGGTCTTGTCATCGACAGTCACAGCCACCTTGGCGCCGACCTTCAGTTTCCCGATCGTCGCCTCCGGCGACAGCTGGTAGATCTTGCCGTCGTCGAGGGTGATCGACTTGGTCGTCGGGTCGACGGCCTGGATGGTGCCCTGAACAGTCGCGGCATAGGCGGTGCCTAGGAAGGCGAGCAGAGCGGCGGTGGTTGCGAGGGTCTTCTTCATTGGTAAGCACTCCGTGCTGTTTCACTTTTCCGGACCGCCGCCTTGGGAAACGACAGCACCGGACGGCCTGAAACTGGAACGGAAAGCGCTCCCTCCGCAAATCACGTTGGGTGAATTTTCGCAAACAATATCATAGGCTTAATTCCGACATATTGCTTTCTGCCGACAGCATTTCAGGCCGCTTCGGCTCCCCATGAGCGCACTTCTGTCCACGAAAAGAGTCGCTTAGGCGATTGTGACGGCGGCTTTGGATCGCCACGCGGCCGCTGCAATCCACCCCGGGCGGCATCACGAAACAGCCTGCGGACCGACCATCGACACAAATTTTGTTTCATGGGTCAGAGGTGGACTATAGGCGTGACAAATACGGCTTCGACGGCTGATGGCTCAGCCCGCCTCGTCCTTCGCGCCGATCTTGCGCACAAGTGCCGCCGTCGCCAGCATCGCGCCCATGTCTGATATCATCGGCGCGACATGCGTGCTGTAATCGAGCGGCACCGAAATATCCGGCAGTTCGAAGAAGTTCTTCGTCTGCGGCAGCAGCAGGAAACCATCGCTGCCGTTGAGCGCGACCCGGGCTGGGTCGTCCGGCCAGGTTTCGCCAAGCCATTTCAGTGCCTGCGCCAGCCGGCCGCTCACCAGTGGCTGTGCCGCTCCGAGATTGTCGGTGCGGAACTCGTAGGCGGCATCGAGCGCCACGTCGCCACTGGACAACTCTTGCAGCTTGCTGGCGAAAATGCCGCGAAAGAAACTGATGACGGCATTCGTCCGCCGCGTCGCCACCAATATGCCAGGGAACGGCGCGATGGTCTCGAAAGCCACGATGACGCCCTGGAAGGCGGTCGACGAGCCCTTGCCCGACCCTTCCCGCAGATGCGCCTCGTACAGCTCGAACGGAAACCCTTCGTAGCGGCCCGCGACGATGTCGTCGAACGCCTGCCGGTTGAACGGACCAACCGCCGTGCGTGGCAACCGGTCGAAGGAATTCGGCGTCACGCCATGCTGGTAGCGCATGTCGGCGATGAAGCCGAATATGATCGGCAGCAGCGTCTCGCGGAACGATTGCTGCAGCCGCATCGCCGGTTTCCTGGCCTGGAAATAGAGCAGGATCGAAGCCGCGAAGCCGATGACATACAGGAACACATGCGGCGTCGAGACCCATTGCTCGTTGGGGTCGGCGACCTTGTTGAACAGCCACGCGACCAGCACCACGGCCACCAGCACCAGCCCCACGAACACCGGCACCCGCCAGCGCACTTGCCGGACCGCCGAGGCCCTCGCCGCTTCATAGGCCTCTATGTCTTTCCGGATGCCGGCGATGACCGTTTCGCTCGGCATGAAATCCGCTGTTTCCACCGCTACCCCCGCAAGCCTCGACAAATTCATGATAGCTGGTTTTGTTCGATGTATCGACTGCAGTGCCTCTTCAACAAATGTCCACGCCTGATTACCACGTGGTTCCCCCAATCCGTCGCTGCTTCGCAGCGCCACCTTTCCCCCCTCCGGAGGGAAAGGAAAGGAGCGTTGCTGGACGAGCGCTGACGGCAAAAGCTTGGCGCCTTTCCTCTACCCCGTCGATCGGGGGAGAGGTGGATCGGCGAAGCCGAGACGGAGTGGGGGTCGACCAGCACCGCAAAAGACAATGCATGCGCCAGCCATGGACCCATAGGCAACGTCTCGTCGCTTGCAGCACTAAGGAAAGACCGCTTTCAGTCGCCCCTCGACCTTGTCACGCACTCGGCCCTCCAATGCCTCCACCACCACCAGCCGCTCACGGTCGCCGGCGCGCAGGCGCATGAAGGGATGCAGACGGTAAGACGCGATCGTCCCGCGCGTACCGGCATCGGCACTGACTTCGACAATGAGGATAGAACCGATGCGACCGGGCCATGGCTGGCGGGCGAAGGCGGTGCCGAGGAAATCGCCGAGCCCATAAGCGACCACCGTCTTGTGGATCCTTTCCACCGGCTGCACGACATGGGCGTGATGGCCGGCGATCAGTCCGACGCCCTGCCTGGCCAGCCGCCTGGCCAGAGCTCGCGTCTCGGCACGCGGAAAATGCCGGAACTCCCAGTCCCAATGCGGCACGGCGCAGAGTAGGTCGGAACCATCGCGCGGCCAGCCAGCCGGATCGCTGTCCATCGAAACGCGCCCCGCAAACAGTTTTTCATCGGCGTTGCGCCACAGCGTGAAGGCGGCAAAGCCTACATTGAGCGATCCAACCTGGACCGGCACAACCGGACCGTCGGCGGCCAGGCCGATCGTGCGGATGCCGAGCCGCAGCAGCGCCGCGATTGTCTCGTCGAAACCGGCGATGCCCTGATCCAGCACATGGTTGTTGGCCAGCGACAGCACGAGCTTTTCTCGCGCAATACCAACCGCCGCCAGCGCCTCGGCCAGAAACAACTCGCTCATCGCATGATGCGTGCCGAGCCTTGTGCCCAGCGCCGCGCTTGGTCTGTCCACCACAGGGCTTTCGCAATTGCCGATCACCAGATCGGCCGCGCCGAGCAGCGCCTTGATCGCCGGATCGCAGTCCGGCGCACCGCGATTGGCCACCGCCGAGATGTCGCCGACGAACGCCAGCCGCATTGTCTGCCTTGGCGCTGAATCGATCAGCGTTTCCGCCATGGGCGAAAAGTCTTGCGCGTCGCCGGCCAGCGATGGCTTGAGGAAACGCGGCAGCCAGGACAGCTTGTAGGAAAGCGGATAGTTCGACACGCGATGCCCAATTGTTTGCCCTGTGTAAACCGTCCTCGCGGCGGGTTGAAGCGCAGCGTTGCAAATGGTGTATATTTGCGCGGAGCGACAAATATTGGGGGAAAAGATGACACGACTGGCAGGCCTGCTGACATCCGCTTTCATTTTGCTCCTGCCGCTGTCTTCCGCGTCGGCGGCAATGCCCGAAGCGGCCACCCGACTGTTCGAGGCGAAGAGCGTGGCCGCGCGCGACGCTGCCCTGTCTATGCTGGAGACCGCCGCGCCAAAAGACCCGGCATCCGCCTATGCGGCCGGGGCGGGCGAGTTCTTCACCGCACTGGAGATCCTGGCTACCGGCCTGCACCGTCATGGTTTCGAAAGCCCGCAATCCTTCATGCTGCCGCTGATGCGGTTGCCGGTGCCCGATAATCCCAATCCCGAGCCGCTGACTTACGAGCAGTTCCGCGCCATCCTGGTCGGCTTCCGCGACCGGCTGGAGAAATCCGCGGCAACGTTTGCGTCGGTGCCGCCCGATGCCGATATCGGCATGGTGATCGATCTCTCCCGTGCGGGCATCGACCTCAACGAGGACGGCACCATCGCGCCGGACGAGAGCATGGCGGCGATCATTGCCGGGTTGTCACGCGGCGGCATTACATCGGACGACGCCGTTCCCACGCTCACCTTCCGTTTCGACCGCGCCGATGGATACTGGCTCCAGGGCTATGCCGAGTTCCTGATGGCGCAGGCCGATTTCTGGCTTGCGCATGATTTCAGGAGCACCTTCGACGGCTCGTTCCACATGCTGTTCCCGCGCGCCAAGCTGCCGTTGCAGGATATTCTGGTGCCGCCGGCCGGCGACATGGGCTCGAGCATCTTCTCCTCGGAATGGCGCATCGCCGATTTCATCTCGATGGTGCATCTCATCAACTGGCCGGTGATCGAGCCGGAGCGCCGTCAAGCAGCGCGCCGCCATTTGCTGGAAATGATCCGGCTGTCGCGCGAGGACTGGAAGGCGATCCGCGCCGAGACCGACAATGACCGCGAATGGCTGCCTGGCCCGCAGCAGAAGGGCGAGAACCCGCTCACCGGCCTCGAAGTCGGCGAGGAGCAGGTTCAGGCCTGGCTCGCCGCCCTGACCATGGCCGAGGATCTCCTGGAAGGCCGCAAGCTGCTGCCGCATTTCCGCGTCACCGCCGGCACAGGCCTAGGAATCAACATGAAGCGCTTCTTCGATGACCCGAAAAACTTCGATCTGGTGCTGTCGATCACCGGCCCGGCCATCGCGCCCTACCTCGAAAGCGGCGAACTCGTGACCAGCGACGATTTCGACCAGATCCAGCGCCAGTTCGGCGGCGGCGGGTTTTTGACCTTTGCGCTCTGGTTCAACTGAGGACGGGCTGCTTCAGGCCCTTCCGCAGGGGAAATCTTGGCAAGACCGGCAACATTTTTACTGGAAGCAGGCGCCTTTCCCAGGCGATGTCTGCTGGCAGTCACCTCACTGCAGATGCCGCGCGAAGGCGCTTCGCAAAAATTAGCAGCGGCTGTTTTGCTTGACTCGGCCGCCAAAAACAGGCAGCAAAACCAGGTCGGAAGGGCGACAACACCACTTTCCTGGCCGTGGACGAAGCCAAATTTGGCCCAAATCCACATCTCGTCGTTGGTTTTGAGAGGAATTGATTAACCAACTTTGTCCATATTTTGAAGCAATCGGCAACCAACTACAGACGCGGCAAACGCGTCGGGGACCACCTGGGATCACTCACAGAATGGTCGTCGCGGCTCTCAAGGCCACGTACGGGGAAACCGGTTGAAGCGAGATTGGTTGCATGGCGTTGTTGAATACACATAAAAAAAACCGGGGACAGCGTGAGGGCGGCGAGTTCGTCGATGCTCCGCGTTCCTCTTCCTTCAACGCTGGTCGGGTGGCCCGCTGGGTCGCGCTGCCTTGCGTCAGCACTGCCATCGGCCTTTGGTTGATCGGCACCATGGCCGGCCTCAGTTCCGTCGGCGCCTCGCTGTCGGCGACTTCGGTTGGCCTGCCCCAGACGCTGTCCGTGCCGGGATCGCTCGCACTTACCGATCCGCTGAAACAGCACTTCTTGAAAGCACCCTTCGTGCTGGCCAATGCCAATGGCGGCACTCAGGCCCTGCATGATCATTCGGTGCAGTGCGGTGCCAGCTGTTTCAAGCTGGCCAGGGTAAGCTCGCAGGCGGAAAAATCCGAACGCCTTGTAGCGCAGGCAAAGTCGATGCCTGCCCCTGCAAAGTCGAAGGCGCAGGAGCGCTTCGAACGCATGGAAGCGTCGCTTTCGCCGATGAAGCTGGCCGCTGCCTTTGCCGACGCCGGAAAGCCTGCCGCCACGGCCAACACGCGCCCGGTGATCTCCACCGTCGCACCGCGAATTGCCGAGGCGTCGCTAGTGCCGTCCGTCCAGGTGACGGCCAGCCTGTCCGATAACATGCCAGTTCCGGCAGCCGAACGTTTCGCCCGGCTGGATACCGGTTCGGTGGTCGTGCAGACCGCACCGCAGCCGATGGCCTTTGCCCAATCCGATACGCCGGACAATTCGCAGTTGGCACTTGCCCTCGTGCAGTCGCTGCCGGCCGACGACGAGGCGTTCGCCTCACCGCTGCCGATCGAGGAATCGTCAGCCGATGTCGCGGCGTCACCCGTCGAAACCCAGCAGGACCAACCCGGCGATGCCGCCTCGCTGCCGGACGCGCTGACCGACGACGTGCCGTTGCCGACCCGCCGCCCGCAATTTGACGCGCCGCAGCCCAAAATCGTCCAGCAGGAGCCTAAGTCCGTCCAGCAGCCCAAATCTGTTCAGCAGCCCAAGCCCGCCCAGCAATCGAAGCCGGCGCGTGAGACGGTCCAGCAGGCCCAGCCGGCAAAACCGGCGCGGCAAGGCCGGCCGGCCGATGGCGGCGATGTGCTGGCCTACGCCAAGCCGGACACGCCTTCGGGCGGCCTTGGCAAGGCGTTCAGAAATCTGTTCAACTCGCCGGGATCCAGAAGCGGCGCCGGCAATGGCGTCGCCGTCTACGATATCAGCGCCGCCACCGTCTACATGCCTGACGGCTCAAGGCTCGAGGCGCATTCTGGCATCGGCGCGATGACGGACCAGCCGCGCTATGCCGACCAGAAGAACCGCGGACCGACACCGCCCAACACCTACAATCTGTCGCTGCGCGAGTCGCGCTTTCATGGTGTGGAGGCCTTGCGCCTGACGCCGGTCGATGGCCGCAACAAGTACAATCGCGACGGGTTTCTGGCCCATACGTATCTGCTTCGGGGCCGCTACGCCCAGTCGAGCGGCTGCGTCGCCTTCAAGGATTATGCGCGTTTCCTCGCCGCCTTCAAGAAGGGCAAGATCAAACGCCTCGTCGTGGTGCCGCGCCTGAACGGGTCGGCTACGCAGGTCGCATCAGCCGCCAGGGGCGTGTAGCGACAAGAGGCTTTCGGGCGTACCTTCCCGCCGGGGCCGGGCAGCCGGGGGTGCGGGGCCGGGGCGGGCCCGCCCCGCGCTCCCCCCCCCGCGGGTTTAAATTTTGCCCGGAAAAACCCAATTGGGGGGGGGGGTTTTGAAACAATCGG
>NZ_JAMYUI010000039.1:0-57393 GCF_040322895.1 Mesorhizobium sp. M0088 | reverse complement strand
GGCGGACATCCCTTGCCCGCAGCTCAAGCGCCGGCAAAATCGCTGCCGCCAGCCTCGCGCCGAAAGACTGTGTGAGATATCCGGGTTAGAGCAGCTCGCCGTTTCCGTGAAACGGTAAAATGCTCTAGAACAGCACCTGCCGTTACGGCGCAGGGCTTTCCAACCGAACCGGGCCGACCAGGCGACGAGCGACCTCGACGCTTTCTCGTGCGCCGCGCATATAGCCGCGCGGCGAGGTCCCCAGCATGCGCTTGAACATGGTGATGAAGGCCGGCACGCTGTCATAGCCGAGATCGAGCGCCACCCTGGTGATCGGCTCGCCGTCCGCCAGCCTGGGCAGCGCCGCGAACAGGCAGGCCTGCTGGCGCCATGTCGACAGCGACAAGCCAGTCTGGCGCTGGAAGGCGCGGGTGAAGGAGCGGCGGCTCATGCCGGCGGCATCGGCCCACTCGTCGATCGTCGCGTGCGGCGATGGTGCTGCGACGAAGCGCCGGCACAGCGCCGACAGCCTTGGGTCGGACGGGAATGGCAGGCCGAGCGGCCGTTCCGGCAAGGTCGGGATTTCGTGCAGCAAAAGGTTCATGATCAGCCCACCACGTCCTTCCAGAACGCCGCCTTGCGGCAGCTTTTCCGATTCCACGATCAGGCTGTGCATCAGGTCGGTGACGCCGACGACGCGCAAGCCTTCGGGCAGCCCGGGAATCGCCTGTGGCATGACATAGACCGAACGCATCGAGACATCGCCCAGCATCTCGACGGAATGCTCGGTGCCGGCTGGAATCCACATCGCGTGGTCGGGCGGCACCATCCAGCGTCCGTAGCGCGTCGTCACCAGCACCACGCCGACAAGCGCATGCAAGAGCTGGCTGCGGCTGTGGCGGTGCTGCGGCACACGGTAGCCATCGGGATATTCGGTCGGCAATGCCACCGCCGGCCCGGCCACTTGCTCAAGCCACTGCCAGCGGCTCTCGTGCAACTGGCCGAGATTGGCGTTGCCAGCGTGAAAGACTTCTTTGCCGTGCGGCATCCGATATGGCCCACTTGCGAAACTATTGGACCAAACCACGAAAGAAGTCATCCCGCAAGCAGCTTATAAGGCACCGGTCCCAAGCGCTCCACAGGAGCGTCCGATAAGGCGGCCGCAGGTGCGTTCGTCAACTGCCTGCGGGCCTGCCCGCCAAAAAGACCACGGAGCCTACCTTGACCGATACGACAGCCGCCAGCGTCGCCCCACCGGCGACCACCAGTCACGCTTCAGCCCAGGCGACGGCCTTCACCGTCATCCTGGCGGTGAGCTTCTGCCACTGCATCAACGACATCATGCAGTCGCTGCTGTCGGCCATTTACCCGCTCCTGAAAGAGAATTATGGCCTCGATTTCTGGCAGATCGGCTTGTTGACCTTCACCTTCCAGGTGACCGCGTCGCTGCTGCAGCCTGTGATCGGCATGATCACCGACAAACGGCCGATGCCCTATTCGCTGCCCTACGGCATGGCGTCATCGCTGATCGGCCTGATTGTGCTCGCCTATGCCGGGCACTATTCGCTGCTCCTGATCGGCGCCTCGCTGATCGGCATCGGCTCGGCGATCTTCCATCCGGAATCCTCGCGCATCGCCCGCTTCGCCTCCGGCGGCCGCTTCGGCCTGGCGCAGTCGCTGTTCCAGGTTGGCGGCAATTTCGGACAGTCCATGGGGCCGCTGCTGGCAGCCTTCATCGTCGTGCCGTTCGGCCAGACCAGCATTTCCTGGTTCGCCGTCGGCTCGCTGATCGGCATCATCGTTTTGTGGCAGGTCGGCGGCTGGTACAGCCGGCTGCGTGCCGCACAGGGCACCCGCAAGGCGGCGAGCTTCGTTTCGCCCTTCCCGCGCCGCAAGGTGATGAACGCATTGATCGTGCTGACCCTGCTGGTGCTGAGCAAGAATGCCTACATCGCCAGCCTCGCCAGCTACTACACCTTCTATTCCATGCATAAGTTCGGCGTTTCGGTGCAGATGAGCCAAGTCATGCTGTTCCTGTTCCTCGGAGCCTCGGCGCTGGGCATCCTGCTCGGCGGCCCGTTCGGCGACCGCTACGGGCAGAAGGCGATGATCTGGTTCTCCATCGTCGGCGTGCTGCCCTTCACGCTCGCCTTGCCCTACGCCAATCTGGAATGGACGATGGTGCTGACGGTGCTGATCGGCCTGATCCTGTCCTCTGCCTTCTCGAACATCGTCGTCTTTGCGCAGGAACTCGTGCCGGGCCGCGTCGGCATGATCGCCGGCATCTTCTTCGGCTTCGCCTTCGGCATGGGCGGCATCGCGGCGGCCGTGCTCGGTATCGTCGCCGATATGAAGGGCATCGATTTCGTCTTCCAGATCTGCTCGTATTTGCCGTTTCTTGGATTGCTCACCGTGTTCCTGCCAAACATGAAGGAAGCGCGCAAAGCGCAGGCGGCCGCCTAGATCAGGCGGGTCTGCCGCTGTCACAAAAATGCACCCGCTTGATGACGGGTGCATTTTTGTGGGCCATGGCCTTAAGCCTTGAAGAAGGCCAGCAGGTCGGCGTTGATGATGTCTGCATGGGTCGTGGCCATGCCGTGCGGGAAGCCCTTGTAGACCTTGAGCTCGCCCTTCTTGAGCAGCTTGATCGTCAGCAGCGCCGAATCGGCGATCGGAACGATCTGGTCGTCGTCTCCGTGCATGACCAGGACAGGCACGTCGATTGCCTTCAGATCCTCGGTGAAGTCGGTTTCCGAGAAAGCCTTGATACAATCATAATGCGCCTTGGTGCCGCCCATCATGCCCTGGCGCCACCAATTGTCGATGACGCCCTGCGAGATGTCCGCGCCCGGACGGTTGAACCCGTAGAACGGACCTGATGGAACGTCGCGGAAGAACTGGGCGCGATTGGCTGCCTGGGCGGAGCGGAAGCCGTCGAACACTTCGATCGGCAGGCCGCCGGGATTGGCGGCAGTCTTGAGCATGATTGGCGGCACCGCGCCGATCAGCACCGCCTTGGCGACACGGCCGCCGGCGCCATAGTTGGCAACATAGCGCGCCACTTCGCCGCCGCCGGTCGAATGTCCGACATGAATGGCATTCTTGAGGTCGAGATAAGCGGCGAGTTCCGCGACATCGGCGGCATAGGTGTCCATTTCGTTGCCGATATCCGTCTGGGTCGAGCGCCCATGGCCACGCCGATCATGGGCAATGACACGGTAGCCTTGTGACAGGAAGAACAGCATCTGGGCGTCCCAATCGTCGCTGCTCAACGGCCAGCCATGATGGAAGACGACAGGCTGCCCGGTCCCCCAGTCCTTGTAGTAAATCTGCGTTCCGTCCTTGGTGGTGATCGTACCGCTGCCGGAGCTGGGCTTGGTTTGCGAGGTCATCTCAATCTCCTTGTGGTTATTTCCGCGATAAACAATATCGCGATAACCATATAGCTAGCGCGGCGCAAAACCCTTGTCCACAAAAATATGTATCGCGATATCATTTTTCGTGGTATCGAATTGATGCCCATATTGGCAAAAGGAATGCGCCGTGCCTCTCCCGTTGGACAATCAGCTCTGTTTCACGCTCTATGCCACCAGCATGGCGATAAACCGCACCTACAAGCCGATGCTGGACGAGATGGGCATCACCTATCCGCAGTACCTGGTGCTGAACGCGCTTGGAGAGGCCGATGGGATGTCGGTCGGCACCATCGCCAACCGGTTGGCTTTGGAATCGAGCACCGTCACGCCGCTGGTGAAGCGAATGGAGCAAGCCGGGCTGGTGACCCGCCAGCGCAGCCAGACCGACGAACGCCAGGTGCAGGTCGACCTGACATCAGCCGGACGCGCGCTACTGGTCCAGTGCAACTGTCTGAACGAGACCTTGGTCGAACGCTCGGGCATGACGCTGGCCGAGCTCGATGCCTTGAACCGGCAGATCCAGGCGCTACGCAACGCGTTGACCAGCGACCGGTAGCCCCTACGTAGCCGCTTGGCCCAGTCATAGGTTGATTGCAATCAGCACGGCTTTTGAGGGCGGCTAAGCCAAACGTCGGAAAGAGGCCACCATCATGCGGACTTAAGCACGGCAAATGACCGTTTGCGCATGGCCCGCTTTGCCTGGAAACTGACGGCGGGAGCGGGGCGGCCGACATGGAAGCCCTGGATCTTGTCTATGCCGAATTCGCGCATCAAAGCCATCTGTTCGTCGGTTTCCACCCCTTCGACCAGGATCTTGTGGCCGCGATTTCGAACCAGGGTGATGATGTCCTGCAGCATCGCCTTGCCGCTCAGGGAGCTGCAGTCGTGCAGAAACGATCGGTCGATCTTCACCGTGTCGAAATCGATCAGGCGAAGCCACGAAAGGCCCGCAAAGCCCGTCCCGAAATCATCAAGCCATATCTTGATCCCGAGCAGCTTCAGGTCGCTGATGCAGCGCAGAATGTCCGAGTGCATCTCCATCTCCAGCCCTTCGGTGATCTCGAAGGCCAGCCTGCTGCCGGCGACGCCGGTTTCGCCCAGAATGGTCGCGACAGACGTTGCGAAGCCAGGTGTCTTAAGCTGGATCGGGGAGACGTTGACGCTGACGACACGGACGTGGTCGTCAGCCAGGAGTTCGGCGCACACCGTCCTTATCGCCCAGCGCCCGAGTTCCAGGATCGCGCCGGTTCGCTCGGCGACGGGAATGAACAGGCTCGGCGGAACCGACGTGCCGTCCAGCATTTTGAGGCGCATCAGAGCCTCCACCGCTTCAACCCGGTCCGATTTGACATCCTGGATAGGCTGATAAACCAGTGAAACGAGATTCTGGCCGATCGCGATCTTCAGCAAGGCCGCGATGTTCTCGCTCTCGTCGCTGCTTTGCGGATCGGTTGGATCGAACAGCCGGGCACAATTTCGGCCGCCGGCTTTTGCCAGATAGAGAGCGCGATCGGCCTCGTGGATGATCTTCTCCAGCTTGGCGCCGGTCTGCGTCCTGGTGAATGCGGCGCCAACGCTCACCGTTACGATCGAGACGCCGTCGCGCCGCAGTTCGTGCGTCAGCGCCAGGTTCTCGACCGTGCTGCAAATGGCTTCCGCTATATCCAGTATCTGCTCTTTTTTCTCCATGCGAGCCAGGACGATGAACTCTTCACCGCCATAGCGGCCGATGGAGCCATTATACTGCTTGATCATGTCGCTAAGGGCATTGGCGACATGGATCAGGCAGCGGTCGCCTTCCTGATGGCCGTAGCAGTCGTTGAATTTCTTGAAGAAGTCCACGTCGATGAGGATCGCCCCGAAACTGGTGCCGACCTTTTGCCAATCGCTCCAATAGTCCCGCAGCTTCTCGTCGATCGCGCGCCGGTTCTCCAGACCCGTCAGCGGATCGGTCCGCGACAACCTCAGCAGGGCCTTGCCGCGTTCGGTCGCCTCATTGTGCTGGATCTTGGCTTCCAGGGCATTCAGAAAGACGTTGTAGCGTTCCTCATTCAGTTTCCAGTTCACATACGAGGTGAACGTGAAACAGGATATATAGAAAGCCCCGAATACCATTTTGTATGTAAGGGTTGAAGGAACGAAGTAATTTACGATGTAAAGTATACACAATATTATTGCCGAGGTTACGATAGAAAGCTTGAAATTGAACGTAAAGAAAAGATTTGCGCTCATCATGAATATGGTCCCAAAGACCATGTAGTAAGAGACGCTTTCCTTGTCCGCGCCAAGAACCGCTGGGCACAGCCAACCAACATAGCCGAAGATGATGGCTCCGGCGCAGGTCACGTCGAGCCATTCCGTTCCAATCCCCCGGCGAAGCTGTGCTTCGAGGATCAAAAGCGCGCTCAAGCCGACTGCGAAGCGCGCCGTGATCGTGTAGGCGGCAACATCCGGGATCAGCAGCAGATCCGTTGCCGAAAACAAGAGATAGATCGCAACCGCAATCCAGAGCCCTGGCCTGGCTTCTCCTCTTCGCGTCGCCTGCGCTTCGGTGCGGTAAAGGGTGCGGAGCTCGTCGGCGCTCAGTTCATAGCGCGGCTCGTACGGCTCCGCATCAACCGTATCGACCAATACGGAGGACAGGTGTTCGTTCATCACAATAGACCCCGTTTGAAAGGGATTTTGTTTTCCGAACTCATTTCCAGCTTCTGCCCCCACGCGGGCCGGCTCCTTTGGGACGCGACGGCGATTGCGACGCCGGGCAAACAAATGCAATCGCGCAAGACAAGTTTCCGTTAACTCGAACCCGGAATTCGGGCCGGAAGCCGTCTAAAGAGGAACATGGTTGGCGGGAAATTAATCATAACGATAAAATGCCGTCAGCCCGACATTGGCAAATGGAGCATTCTACGCAATAAGTTAACCGACTGTTAACTATGGAGTGATGGCGTGCAGACCATTCTTGATGGCAAAAGCTTGATTACTGCCGCGATGCTCGCCGGCACGCTGCCTCGGGGAAAGCTCGAGCATCATGGCGAAGCGTTCGAAACCGCGCGCGCGGAGCTGGCGCTCATTCTCCACGCGACACAGCAGCAGATCGAACAGGACAAGAACCCCGCCGAGATCGTCGGTCGTTTGCTGTCCTTCCTCAATGGCCTGCATTCCAAGGTTCATCCCGACGTCTGGCATGCGTTGATACCGGTGGCGCAGAACCATCCGATCCTGAAGTATTTTCTCGAGGATCCGCTGACGCACTGGTCCTTCACCAAGCCCAGGGGCTATTCCGGCGACGCGCAGTTGCTTGATTACATCTATTGCGATCCGCACGTGGCAGAGAGCGTGGCCAACGCCTCGGAGATCGGCAAGGCGCTCTATAGCCATACCCAGAACGTACCCTCATGCGTCGCGGCACGGGAACGACGCGACCTCCTGACCCGATATGTCGACGAGATTGCGGTCAAGAATGGACCGCAATCCGAGGTCCTGGCGATCGCGGCCGGCCATTTGCGGGAGGCCAATCGCTCGGTAGCCTTGACGGAGGGCCGTCTCAAGCGCTGGATTGCGCTCGATCAGGATCCCCAGAGCGTTGGGCTGATCGCGCGCGACTTCCAGGGCACCGCGGTCGAAGCCATCGACGGCTCGGTGCGAACCGTGCTCACGCGGGGCCACAAGCTCGGCAAGTTCGATTTCATCTATGCCTCCGGCCTCTACGACTACCTCGCCCACAACGTCGCGGTGAAACTCACGAAGACCTGCCTGCAGATGTTGAAGCCGAACGGGACGTTCCTGTTTGCGAACTACGCCGAGGGCACGCCTGACGCCGGCTACCGGGAGACATTCATGGACTGGGTGTTGCTGCTGCGATCGGAGGTCGATATGTGGAACATCGTCAATGCCAGCGTCGACCGCAACACCGTCGAGGCGCGGGTGTTCTTCGGCGAGAACCGCAACGTGCTTTATGCCGTCATCGAAAAGCGCGGATAGCGACCGCCTGGACTGCACCAGCCTGGGCGTGCCTTTGGCTTGCACCTCCGGCCGCCTTCCGCTATAGAGCCGCCACCCGCGTAGACACCCTTGGAGGCAACGCGGCGGAAGGCCGCCTTCCCGCATGATCCCGAAAAGTGGATTCCGGTTTTCGGACCAGATCATGCATGGGTATGTCGGCTTTCGACGTTTACGGTCCAGGCACTCTGCCCACCGTGAGCGCTCCAGAACAAACCGAAAGGAAATGCCATGAGCCACGACACTTACGAGCTCAAGGCCGAAGCACGCGAACAGGTCGGTAAGGGGTCCGCCCGTGCAGTTCGCCGCAACGGTAAAGTGCCTGCAGTAATCTATGGTGACAAGCAGCCTCCCCTGGCTATCGCGCTCACCTACAAGGATATCTACTACAAGATCCATGGCGGTGGGTTTCTGACCACGATCGCCACGATCGATGTCGACGGCAAGAAGATCCAGGTCCTGCCGAAGGACTTCCAGCTCGACCCGGTCAAGGATTTCCCTGTCCATGTCGACTTCCTGCGCATCGGCAAGGACACCGAAGTCAATGTCGACGTGCCTGTCCACTTCATCAACGAGGACAAGTCGCCCGGCATCAAGCGCGGCGGCGTGCTCAACATCGTGCGTCACGAAGTCGAGTTCCACTGCCCGGCCAATGCGATCCCGGAGTTCATCACCGTCGATCTCACCGGCGCCAACATCGGCGACTCGATCCACATCTCGGCGGTCAAGCTGCCGGCTGGCGTCAAGCCTGTGATCTCCGACCGCGACTTCACCATCGCGACCATTGCCGGTTCGTCGGCGATGAAGCCGGAGACGGAAGAGACGGCTGAAGCAGCTGCACCTGAAGCGGCTCCTGCCGCCGACGAGAAGTAACTCTTTCACGCCCGGAGCAGGCGATGCTGCTGTTTGCAGGTCTCGGCAATCCGGGCGCGAAATACGCTGACAACCGCCACAATGTCGGTTTCATGGCGGCGGACGCAATCGCCCGCCGCCATTCCTTTTCGCCCTGGTCGAAGAAATTCCAGGGCCTCATTTCCGAGGGCACGCTCGGCGGCGAAAAGATCGTCCTGATCAAGCCGCAGACCTTCATGAACCTGTCCGGCCAGTCGGTCGGCGAAGCACTGCGCTTCTACAAGCTCGAGCTTTCCGCGCTCACCGTCTTCTATGACGAGATCGACCTTGCCGAAGGCAAGCTGCGCATCAAGACCGGTGGCGGCGCCGGCGGCCACAACGGCATCCGGTCGATCGACGGTCATATCGGCAATGGCTATCGCCGCGTGCGCATCGGCGTCGGCCATCCCGGCGTCAAGGAAATGGTCCAGCACCATGTGCTCGGCAATTTCGCCAAAGCCGACCGCGAATGGCTCGACCCGCTGCTCGACGCGATCGCCGATAATGCCGCCATGATCGTCAAGGGCGACGAATCCGGCTTCATGAATAAGGCCAGTCTCGCCGTCCAGGGCAAGGCCGGGCCGGAGCCCGAAAAGCCAGCGCAGAAGCAGTCGGCGCACAAGCAGCAAAGTCATGTCCGCCAAGCACGGCCTCAACAGCCGGTGGTCAAGCTGCCGGAAAGCGGTCCAATGGCCGCCATGCTGAAGAAGCTGTTCGGCGGCAAGGACTGAGCATCAAGGGGACCGAAGGGCTTGACGTTGATCACCCCTATCGCCCATAGCCCTGATCAAATTTCTATTTTCCCGATAGGACCGAACAAAAATGGGTTTCAAATGCGGCATCGTTGGCTTGCCCAACGTCGGCAAGTCGACGCTTTTCAACGCGTTGACCAGAACGGCTGCGGCGCAAGCCGCCAACTATCCATTCTGCACCATCGAACCGAACACCGGCGAGGTGGCGGTGCCAGATCCGCGCCTGCAGAAGATCGCCGCGATCGCCAAGTCGAAGGAGATCATTCCAACTCGCATCTCTTTCGTCGACATTGCCGGCCTGGTGCGCGGTGCCTCGAAAGGCGAAGGGCTGGGCAACCAGTTCCTCGCCAACATCCGCGAGGTCGACGCCATCGTGCATGTGCTGCGCTGCTTCGAGGATGACGACATCACCCATGTCGAGGGCCGCATCGACCCCGTCGCCGATGCCGAGACGGTCGAGACCGAGCTGATGCTTGCCGACCTCGACAGCCTAGAGCGCCGCATCGTGCAGATCCGCAAGCGCGCCGGCAGCAAGGACAAGGAAGCGACGACCGTGCTGCCGTTGATGGAGGCAGCGCTCGAACTGCTGCAGGCCGGCAAGCCGACCCGCATCCTGCTCAAGGGTATTTCGGCCGAAGATTTGCGCATCCTGCAGGGCCTGAACCTTCTGACCTCGCATCCCGTGCTCTATGTCTGCAATGTCGCGGAGGCCGACGCCGCCACCGGCAACGAACACACCAGGGCCGTGGAAAAGATGGCCACCGCCCAGGGCGCCGGCACAGTGGTGATCTCGGCGGCGATCGAAGCCGAGGTCGCGCAGCTCTCGGACGAGGAAGAGATGGAATTCCTGTCCTCGCTCGGCCTCGACGAGCCAGGCCTCAACAAGGTCATACGCGCCGGCTACGACCTGTTGCACCTCATCACCTATTTCACCGCCGGGCCGAAGGAGACGCGCGCCTGGACCATCCATAAAGGCGACAAGGCGCCACAGGCCGCCGGTGTCATCCACACCGATTTCGAGCGCGGCTTCATCCGCGCCCAGACCATCTCCTACAACGACTTCGTCACACTGGGCGGCGAAGTGGCGGCCAAGGAAGCCGGCAAGGCGCGCGACGAAGGCAAGGAATATGTCGTCCAGGACGGCGACGTGCTGTTGTTCAAGTTCAACACTTGATGCCCTGAAGCGGTCGAGAACATCCCGACAAGCTGTCGGCGAAGTTCCTCGATACATGCTTCCAGGCGCCGGCGGCCATCCGCCCGCCGGCCGCTTGTCTTGATTTTGTCACGTCACAGGTCTAAGCGGCAGACGCACGGTCGGCGCTGACGTCGAGAACCGTGCAATCCAACACGACGCGTCAATCCGAACGCACCCCCAGCAAGGGATATCAGGCGATGATCAAGGCCTTCGTCGTGGACAATGACCGCCTGCGCGTCGTCGACGATCTCCTGGCAAACAGCGAGACCATCGTCTGGGCGGACCTGTTCAACCCGACAAAGGAAGAGGAAGCGACGATCGAGAGCTGGCTCGGCGTTGCCATTCCGACGCGCGAGGAGATGGAGGAGATCGAGATTTCGAGCCGCCTCTATGTCGAGGACGGCGCCTATTTCATGACCGCCACCCTGCCCGCCCAGACCGAAATCGACGATCCCTTGATGTCGCCGGTTACCTTCGTGCTCGCCGGCACAAGGCTGATCACGGTGCGCTACCACGAACCGAAAGCTTTCAAGACCTTTCCGCAGCGCGCCGAAAAGGTGGCGACCGGCTGCACCAGCGGCGACACCATCCTGATCGGCTTGCTGGAGGCGATCGTCGACCGTCTCGCCGACATTCTGGAACGCGCCGGCCGCGACATCGAGGCGATCTCGCGCGATATCTTCGAGGCGCGGTCGACCAAGGTTTCCAAGCGCAACCGTGATTTCCAGGAGTTGCTGAAAGCCATCGGCCGCAAGGAGGACATTGCCTCCTCGATCCGCGACAGCCTGATCTCGCTGCAGCGCCTGGCAGGCTTCTTCGCCCATGCCTCGACCCGCACCAAGATGAGCAAGGACACCAAGGCGCGCATCAAGACGCTGTCTCGCGACGTGCTGTCGCTCGCCGACCACGCCACCTTCCTGTCGCAGAAGATCTCCTTCCTGCTAGACGCCACGCTCGGCATGATCTCGATCGAGCAGAACGCCATCATCAAGATCTTCTCGGTCGCCGCCGTCATCTTCCTGCCGCCGACTTTGGTCGCCTCGATCTACGGCATGAATTTCGACATCATCCCCGAGTTGAAATGGCAACTTGGCTATCCCTTCGCCATCGCCATGATGGTGCTGTCGGCGATCCTGCCCTTCTGGTACTTCCGCCGCCGCGGCTGGCTCTGAGTGGCCTTGTCGATCCTGCCACAGGCTGGCGCAGTAGAAATCGCTTGACCAAATGAACGCCGGCCTGCATCCGGAAATCCCGATCCTGGGGATTGTGGGTCGACAAGCCGGATTCCAGACCATGACTGCAGAGATAAAAACATGGGCCTATGAGGACTTCATCGAGGGCGCATCGATCGACCTCGGCTCGAAGCTCGTGAGTGCCGCCGAGATCGTCGAATTTGCCGGAGAATTCGACCCGCAGCCGATGCATCTCGACGAGGAAGCCGGCAAGGCCAGCATCCTCGGCGGGCTGGCAGCGTCGGGCTGGCACACCTGCGCCATGTTCATGCGCATGCTCTGCGACGCGTTCCTGCTGGACTCGACCTGCCAGGGCGCGCCCGGCGTCGATCAGGTCAAATGGAAGAAACCGGTCCTGGCCGGCGACCAACTGACCGGCACCCTGATGGTTGTTGCCAAGCGCCTGTCGAAATCGAAGCCGCAACTCGGCTTCGTCACCATGCGCAGCGAACTGTTCAACCAGCGTGGCGAAAGCGTCTTCGAGCTCGAGAACTCCGTCATGTTCCTCACGCGCGATGCCGCGGGGAGCCAAGCATGACACTGGACGAGTTCTTCCGTATCGGCACCACCGTCACGCTCGGCTCGCACACATTCGAGCCCGAGGCGATCAAGGCCTTCGCCCGCAAATACGACCCGCAAATCTTCCATATCGACGAGGAGGCTGCAAAGAAAAGCGTGCTCGGCGGCCTCTGCGCGTCTGGCTGGCACACGGCCGCGACCTGGATGAAACTCAATCTGGAAAACCGTATGGACGCCGAGATCGCTGCGTGGAGCGGTCCCGGTCCGGTGCCGGAATTCGGCCCCTCGCCCGGCTTCAAGAACCTGAAATGGCTGAAGCCGGTCTATGCCGGGCAAGCCATCACCTTCACGCGCACCGCGCTGTCGCACCGCCCGATTGCCTCACGCCCCGGCTGGCGGCTTCTGGCGCTGCGTTCGGAAGCTTTCGATTCCACCGGCGACAAGGTGCTCGAGTTCGAAAGCGCCGTGCTGGTGAAGGTGGAGTAGCTTTTCCTTCGCCCCGTTTACGGGGAGAAGGTGCCCGAAGGGCGGATGAGGGGCGGCGCCAGCGTTGGTGTCTTAAACTCGACGGTCGTACTTACCCCTCACCCTGCTCCGCTCGCGTTGCTCGCTTCGCTTCCCTCTCCCCGTAAACGGGGCGAGGGAGAAACCTAATGCCCTTCGAACCCTATCAGCGTTCTGACCGGCACGCCGAGCGCCTCCAGCTTGGCGCGGCCGCCGAGGTCCGGCAAGTCGATGACGAAACAGGCGGCGAGGATGTCGGCGCCGATCTGGCGCAACAGCTTGACCGCCGCTTCCGCGGTGCCGCCGGTGGCGATCAGATCGTCGACAAGGATCACCTTCTCGCCAGGAGCAACGCCGTCCTTGTGCATCTCCATCTCGTCCAGGCCATATTCCAGGCTATAGGCGACGCGCACCGTCTCGTAGGGCAGCTTGCCTTTCTTGCGGATCGGCACGAAGCCGGCCGAGAGCTGATGGGCGACGGCGCCGCCAAGGATGAACCCGCGTGCCTCGATGCCGGCGATCTTGTCGATCTTCTGGCCGGCGTAGGGATGCACCAGTTCGTCGATGGCGCGGCGGAAGGCGCGCGCATTGCCGAGCAGGGTGGTGATGTCGCGAAACAGGATGCCGGGCTTGGGATAGTCCGGAATGGTGCGGATCGCGGCGAGCAATGTGTCTTCGTGGGAGGATTTCATGGGCCGAGATTACCTGAAACGGAGGTTGTTGCGCGACAATTGTTCGATCGAACTGCAGCCCATCAGCTTCATGCCGCGTTCGATCTCGACCCGCATCTGCTCAAGCGCCCGTTCGACGCCGGGCTGGCCGGCCGCCGCGAGCGGAAACAGATAATAGCGGCCGAGACCAACGGCCTTGGCACCGAGCGACAGCGCCTTCAGCACATGCGTGCCGCGCTGCACGCCGCCATCCATGATGACGTCGATCCTGTCGCCAACGGCATCGACGATCTCGGCAAGCTGGTCGAACGCCGCCCGCGAGCCATCCAGCTGCCGCCCGCCATGGTTCGACAGCACGATGCCGCTGCAGCCGATGTCGACGGCGCGTCTTGCGTCCTCCACCGACATAACGCCCTTGAGACAGAACGGACCCGACCAAAGCTTGACCATCTCAGCGACATCGTCCCACGTCATCGACGGGTCTAGCATCTCGGTGAAATAGCGGCTGATCGACATCGTGCCGCCGCCCATGTCGACATGCTCGTCGAGCTGCGGCAGCTTGAACCCCTCATGCGTGAAATAATTGATCGCCCAGGCCGGCTTGAGCGCGAACTGCGCCATTCCGGCAAGGTTGAGCTTGAAGGGAATGGCAAAGCCGGTGCGTTTGTCGCGCTCGCGATTTCCTCCGGTGATGCTGTCGACGGTCAGCATCATCACCTCGACGCCGACCGCCTTGGCGCGCTGCATCATCGCCCGGTTGAGACCGCGATCCCGATGGAAATAGAACTGGTAGACCTGCGGGCTGCTGCTGATGCTGCGCGCCTCCTCGAGGCTGACGGTGCCAAGCGACGAGACGCCGAACATGGTGCCATACTTGGCCGCGGCCTTGGCGACCGCGCGCTCGCCCTGATGGTGGAACAGGCGCTGCAAGGCGGTCGGCGAGCAATAGAACGGCATCGCCAGCTTCTGGCCCATGACCGTCACCGACATGTCGACCTCGCTCACCCCGCGCAGCACGTTGGGAACCAGATCGCAGGTCTCAAAGCTTTCGGTGTTGCGGCGGTAGGTGACCTCGTCGTCCGCCGCGCCGTCGATGTAATTGAAGATCGGCCCTGGCAGCCGCCGCTGCGCCATGTGGCGGAAATCGGAAAAGTTGTGACAGTCGCTGAGCCGCATCATCGAGTTCCAAAGGCCATGGCGGGACGAGCTTCTCGCCACCGTTCGATGCGTCGAATATCAACCTGATGCTGCTATGCCAACGGACTAATTGCCGAACTTCCGCCTCAGCACTGGCGCAGACGGAAAAGGAGCGCCTGAAGCGCCCCTTCCCGTCTAAATCCGGCTGACGAGGATTACATGCCGAGATCGGAACGAAGCTCGGCTCTGGCCACTTCATATTCAGCCTTGAAGTCGTCCCGGTTGAGCAGGACCGCGGCAATGACGCTGCCGGAAATCCTGCCCATCTCGACATCGGACGCAAAATGGATGCCGCCAACCACGCGGTTGTGGGCGTATTCGCTCGCACGTGCCATGATCTCGGCGCGCTTTTCCGGAACCATGTCGGACAGAATGATGCCCATCATCGTGCCGACGGTGGCGTGTCCGGAAGGCCAGGAACCGGAGTTCGACAGCTTGACCGCAGGCTTGACGAGATCGCTGAGTTGATGCGGGCGCGGGCGCTTCCAGACATCCTTGGCCGGATCGACGACAGCGCCTTCGGTAGCCACCACGCGATCGAAGAAGGCGCTGAATTTCGGCAGCGTTTCCTTGTTGAATTTCGGCCCCATGACGTCGGCAAAGCGCCAGACATTCTCCTCGGCATCGGCCACCGCGCTGGCGACCATCTCCGGGGTGCGCGTCACCTGCAGCGTCAGCACCTCGCCGAGTTCGGCCTTGGTTTGTGCCGAATCGTTTGCCGGCGGCGGCGGCAGGATCATCGTCAGGTCGACATCCTTGTTGGTGACGAAGGGCTGGGCGTCTTCCGCTTGCGCGGCCGAGCCGATGATGAGCAGCAACAGGCCTGCCGCGATCGATGCGTATCTTTTCATGAATGCGATCCTTTGATGAGAGCAGCACAGGATCGCCGGATGCGGTGACGGCCATGTGACATGACCAGCCTCCGGAAATGCAAAAGGGCGCCTCCCGGCGCCCTTCGCGATCACTTGATTGTGTGGCTCAATGCTGCACGCCTTCCCACACCTTGCGCTTGGTGAGATAGACCAGAGCGCCGAACAGAAGCAGGAACACCAGCACGCGAAAACCGGTCTTCTTGCGGTCTTCCATATGCGGCTCGGCCGCCCACATCAGGAAGGCGGAAACGTCGCGGGAGTACTGGTCGACTGTCTGCGGCGCGCCGTCATCATAGGTCACCTGGCCGTCGGACAGCGGGTTGGGCATCTTCAGCGACACGCCCGACATGAAATAGGGGTTGTAGTGGGTGCCTTCCGGGATGACCATGCCGGCAGGCGGTGTCTCGTCGTAGCCTGTCAGCAGCGAGTGGATATAGTCGGGGCCGCCCGCGTCATACTGGGTGAAGATGTCGAAGACGAATTGCGGAAAGCCGCGCTCGACGCCGCGCGCCTTGGCCAGCAGCGACATGTCGGGCGGAGCAGCACCACCATTGGAAGCGGCGGCCGCTTCGTCGTTTGCGAACGGTGGCGGGAAGTGGTCGGACGGCTTGCCGGGACGGTCGAACATGTCGCCGGCATCGTTGGGACCGTCATGGATCGTGTACTCGGCCGACAGCGTCTTGATCTGCGCATCGGAATAGCCGAGGTCCGACAGCGTGCGGAACGCCACCATGTTCATCGAATGGCAGGCCGCGCAGACTTCCTTGTAGACCTTGAGGCCTCGCTGCAGCTGCGCCTTGTCATAGGTGCCGAACGGGCCGGTGAAGCTCCAGTTCATTTCCTTCGGCTCGTGGATCGGGAAATGCGTCGGCGCGGCGGCGTTGTGCGCCTCTTCGGCGGCGATTGCCCAAGTGCCCGCCGACCCGATGCCGACGGCCACGAGGCCGACCAGCGCCAGCGAGGTGAGAATCTTTTTCATGCCAAATCCCCTTAGATTCTCTACCCGCTCAGCCTTTGGTTTCCGGCGCCGCCGTAGCGCCCGCCGGATGTCCGCTGCCGCCCTTGTTCTTCTCGAGGACCGCCTCGGTGATCGAGTTCGGCAGCCGTCGCGGCGTCTCGATCAGGCCGAGCACCGGCAGCGCGATCAGGAAGAAGGCGAAGTAGAACAATGTCGCCATCTGCGCCATGAACACATAGCTGCCTTCGGCCGGCTGCGAGCCCAGCCAGCCAAGCAGGATGGCATCGGCCACGAACAGCCAGAAGAACAGCTTGTACCAGGGCCGGTAAACGGCCGAGCGTACCTTCGAAGTGTCGAGCCACGGCACCAGGAACAACATGACGATGGCGCCGAACATGCACAGCACGCCGCCGAGCTTGGAGTTGATCGGCCCGACGTTGAAGGTGATGGCGCGCAGGATCGCGTAGAACGGCAGGAAGTACCATTCGGGCACGATGTGGGCCGGCGTCTTCAGCGGGTTGGCGACGATGTAGTTGTCGGGATGGCCGAGATAGTTCGGCAGGTAGAAGACGAAATAGGCGAAGAAGAACAGGAACACGATCATGCCGAACGCGTCCTTGATGGTCGCGTAGGGGGTGAAGGCGACAGTGTCGGTCTTCGACTTGACCTCGATACCCGTCGGGTTCGACTGGCCCACGACATGCAGCGCCCAGATGTGCAAAACGACGACGCCGGCAATCATGAACGGCAACAGATAGTGCAGCGCAAAGAAGCGGTTCAGCGTCGGGTTGTCGACGGCAAAGCCGCCGAGCAGCAGCTGCTGGATCCAGTCGCCGACCAGCGGAATGGCGCTGAAGAAACCCGTGATGACGGTGGCACCCCAGAAGCTCATCTGGCCCCATGGCAGCACGTAGCCCATGAAGCCGGTCGCCATCATCAGGAGATAGATGATGCAGCCGAGGATCCACAGCAGCTCGCGCGGCGCCTTGTAGGAGCCGTAATAGAGGCCACGGAAGATGTGGATGTAGACGGCGACGAAGAAGAACGAGGCGCCGTTCGAATGCATGTAGCGCAGCAGCCAGCCCGAATTCACGTCGCGCATGATCTTCTCGACCGAGCCGAAGGCGAGATTGGTGTCGGCCGTGTAGTGCATGGCCAGCACGATGCCGGTCAGCATCTGCGCCACCAGCATGATCGACAGGATGCCGCCAAACGTCCAAGCGTAGTTGAGGTTGCGCGGCACCGGATAGGCGACGAAGCTGTCATAGACCAGCCGCGGCAGCGGCATACGGGCGTCGAACCAGCGTCCGAGACCGGTTTTGGGCGTATAGGTCGAGTGTCCCTCGCTCATCGAAATGTCCCCTGCCTCAACCGATAAGGATCTTGGTATCGGAAATGAACTTGAATACCGGCACCGCCATGTTCTCAGGCGCCGGGCCTTGGCGGATGCGTCCGGCCGTGTCGTAGACCGAGCCGTGGCATGGGCAGAACCAGCCGCCGAAATCGCCTTCCTGGCCAAGCGGAATGCAGCCGAGATGCGTGCAGACCTGAACCATCACCATCCAGGCTTCCTTGCCGGGTGTGGTGCGGTTGGCGTCGGTCGCCGGTGCATCGGCCGGCAGATTGGCGTTGCGGGCGATCGGGTCCTTGAGATCGGCCAGCTTGACGGCCTCGCCGTCCTTCATTTCCTGTTCGGTGCGGTTGCGGACCACGACCGGCTTGCCGCGCCATTTGACGATCAGCGACATGCCCGGCGTCAGCGAGGCGACGTCGACTTCGACGGAAGCGAGCGCCAGCGTCGAGGCATCGGGGCGCATCTGGTCGATGAACGGCCACGCGAAGGCACCCGCGCCGACCACTGCGGCCATGCCGGTGGCGACGTGGAGAAAATCACGACGGTTGGGATCCTGGGTGTCGGTTGCGCTCACGGGTGCCTGATCCTTTCGCCTCTTCCGTGCCGGTGGCTGAGCCTTGTTCCCCGCTCAATTACGCCAACCCGACAGCGCATGGCGAACAGGCTTGCGAATTCCTCCGGCATTTGGACTTCGGTTTATGCGTGAAGCCCGTTTTTGTCCAGACGGGTGAAGGCACAAGGGCAGATTGTCGCGGGGACAAAATCCGCCACCGCTCAACGCGACGCCGGATAGCCGCCAAACATCGCTAAACAACCGGGAAACAACCGCAAATCCGACGCCCCTGTTCGGCTCGACACAAGGCGCCAGCCGGGTCTATCCTTGTATCATGGCACACGTCATAGACCGCGACACCTGGTCTGTTCGCTCCGACCATTGGAAGGGCGAATTGCAATGTGGCGCCTACGGCTCCAACTCCTGCCTGATCTTCAACTATTTGCCTGGCGTCGGCGGCGGCCCCCGCCTGCACACGCATCCCTACGCGGAGATCTTCATCATCCGCCAGGGCACCGGCCTGTTCACTGTCGGCGACCAGGAGATCGAGGCATCCGCCGGCCAGATCCTGATCGTGCCGCCCAACACGCCGCACAAATTCACCAATCTCGGCCCAGGCCCGCTGGAAACGACCGACATCCATGAAAACGGCAGCTTCATCACCGAATGGCTGGAGTGACCCCTATTTCGCGCCGAGCCTGGCCAGCACCGCTCTCGGGATGTTGTATTCACGAATGACGGCATCGTGCTTGCGCAAGCCGCACAGCTCGCGCTGGATGAAATAGCCATGCACCGCCTCGGCGGCATCCTTGAGCAGCCGGGGGCGCAGTTGCTCGTCGGCATTGTCGCGCAGCCTGGCCAGCGTTTCCTCTACCCGCTGGCCGGCGCGGCCGAGTGCTGCCGCCTTTTCCGCCAATATTTCATGGCCGAGCGCGTCGAAGGCGGCTTCGGCGGCCGAGCCGCCGGCAAGATGAGATGGCGGACGCAAGGACATTTCAGCCTCCTTTCCCGAAAATCATGCGGTGAGTGACGAATTCTTCGCCTTCCACGTGCGTAAATCCAAGCCGTGCGTAAAAACCAAAAGCCTCTTGCGGCGCGCGGGTGTTCAGCGCGGCGAAATGGTGACGTGCCCTGTCGATAACGGTTTCAACCAGCATCCGGCCAAGGCCGGCGCGACGGTGGCGCGCACTGACGAACAGGTGCCGGACCCGGCCCTGGTCCCTGGCCTCGAAATAGGGATCGATGTTCAACCCGCACACGCCGGCGAGTTCCCTTCCATCCCAGGCTCCGTACAGCGCCTCGCCCCGTTTCAGGAACTTGTTGCGGCCACTTGCCCAGCCATCCGTCAGGCGCACCAGCATCCAGTAGCCTTCCTGCCGGCTCTCTTCCTTCAGCGTGTCGAAAGCCGGCATGGTCGGCCGGAGCCGCTTGAGAACGTAGCCGACCTCTGAGATGGCGCCTGTTGATCCACCCATGGAGCTACTCCGCCGGGCGTGTCTCTTCGAGCATGCTGTCCTCGTGATAGAGAAAACCGCCGGACTGCCGCTTCCACAGCCGCGCATAGAGCCCGTCGAGTGCTACCAACTCGTCATGCGTGCCCTGTTCGACGATGCGGCCGCCGTCGAGCACCACCAGTCGGTCGAGTGCCGCGATCGTCGACAGCCGGTGGGCGATGGCGATGAACGTCTTGTTTTCCATCAGCCGCGTCAGATTCTCCTGGATCGCCGCCTCGATGTCGGAATCGAGTGCGGAGGTCGCTTCGTCGAGGATCAGGATTGGCGCATCCTTGAGAAACACGCGGGCGATCGCCACGCGCTGGCGCTGTCCGCCCGACAGTTTGACGCCGCGCTCGCCGACAAAGGCTTCGTAGCCGGCGCGTTCCCTGTTGTCGCGCAAGGTCAGGATGAACTCGTGCGCCTCGGCCTTTTTCGCCGCCGCGATCACCTCCGCATCGGTCGCATCTGGCATGCCGAGCTTGATGTTGTCGCGCAGTGAACGGTGGAACAGCGCCGTGTCCTGGCTGACGACGCCGATATTGGCGCGCAGCGAATTTTGCGTGACATCGGAGACGTCCTGGCCATCGATCATGATGGAGCCGCCCTCCAGATCGTAGAGCCGCAGGATCAGGTTCGCGAGCGTCGTCTTGCCGGCGCCCGACGGTCCGACCAGCCCGACCTTCTCGCCCGGCTTGACGACAAGGTCGATGCCGTTCAGCACGCCGAACCCTTTGCCGTAATGGAACTCGACGTTCTTCACCTCGATACGCCCACCTGCCACCACAAGTTCCTTGGCGTCGGGCGCGTCGGTGAGGCCGAGCGGCTGCGAAATCAGCGCCTTGGAGTTCTCCAGCACGCCGAGGTTTCGCAAGATGCTGTTGAGCTGCATCATCAGCCGGCCGAGCAGCATGTTGAGCCGCAGCACCAGCGACAGCGTGAAGGCGACCGCGCCGACGGTGATCGAGCCCTCGACCCAGAGATAAACGGCAAAGCAGCCGATCGCCGTGATCATAATGCCCGACAGCGTCGTCAACGCCATGCGCACGCCGGTCAGCCGGCGGGTGAACGGGCGCAATGCGTCGAGGTAGATGTCGAAACCGTTCCTGATGTAGCGGTCGTCGCCGTCGGCCGAGAACAGTTTCAGCGTCTGCACGTTGGAATAGGAATCGACGATGCGGCCGGTGATCATCGAGCCGGCCTCGGCGGTTTCCTCGGCATGCTTGCGGATTGCCGGCAAGTAGAGCTTGGCCAGCCAAGCGAAAGCGGAAATCCAGATCACCACCAGCACCGCCAGCCTGAGATCGAGGCCTGCGACCAGCGCCAGCGTCGTCACCGTGTAGACAATCATGAACCAGACGACCTCGATGAAGCTTTCCATCAGGTCGCCGGTGGCTTGCCCCGCCTGCCAGACCTTTGTCGCGATGCGGCCGGCGAAATCGTTCTGGAAAAAGGCGTAGGACTGGCGCGAGACATGCCGGTGTGCCTGCCAGCGCACCAGATTGTAGAAGCCCGGCGTGATGGACTGCTCATCGACCAGCGCCGACAGGCCGACGACGACGGTGCGGATGACCAGCACCACCACGACCATGAAAACCAGTTCAGGACCGGCGGCGGCCCACAGTGCGTGCCAGCTGCGCTCGGCGGGAAGCTGGTCGAGAATATCGACCAGCCGCCCGACGAAGTAGAACAGACCGGCCTCGACCAGCGGCGCGATGCCGCCGATGACCAGCATGGCGAAGAAGGCGAACTTCGCCTGGCCGACATAGTGCCAGAGGAAACCGCCGACGCTGGTCGGTGGCCGAAGATTCGCTGGCTCCCTGAACGGATAGACCCAGTTCTCGAACCAGCGATAGACGGCAGTCATCATGCGGCGGCCATCATTCTGCGGCTTGCCCCTTTGCAAGTGCATCGTTGGCGGGGTCGGCGGGACCGCCCTCAAGCAGGAACCCGCCCGACTGGCGCTGCCAGAGCTGGGCGTAGAGCCCGCCGCGGGCGACGAGTTCCTCGTGCGAACCTTCCTCGATGACACGGCCTTTGTCCATCACCACCAGCCTGTCCATCGCCGCGATGGTCGACAGCCGGTGCGCGATGGCGATGACGGTCTTACCTTGCATGAGCTTGTAGAGGTTCTCCTGGATCGCCGCCTCGGCTTCGGAATCAAGCGCCGAGGTCGCTTCGTCAAGGATAAGTATTGGCGCATCCTTCAACATAACGCGAGCAATGGCGATGCGTTGACGCTGGCCGCCGGACAATTTGACCCCGCGGTCGCCGACATGGGCATCGAAGCCCTTCCGGCCACCGGCATCCGAAAGCCCTGATATGAAATCCAGCGCCTCGGCGCGCCGCGCTGCCTCGACAAGCATCTCGTCGGTGGCATCGGGCCGGCCATAGAGGATGTTCTCGCGCACCGAACGATGCAGCAGCGAGGTGTCCTGCGTGACCATGCCGATCTGCGCACGCAGCGAATCCTGCTTCACACCGGCGATCTCCTGGCCGTCGATCAATATCTGCCCGGCTTCGAGGTCGTAGAAGCGCAGCAACAGGTTGACCAGCGTCGACTTGCCGGCGCCGGAGCGGCCGACGATGCCGACCTTCTCGCCCGGCTTCACCGCCAGCGACAGGCCTTCGATCACACCCTTCTGCTTGCCGTAGTGGAAGCGGATATCCTCGAAGCGGATCTCACCCCTGGAAACGCTGATCTCCTTCGCGTCCGGCCTGTCCTCGACAAGACGCGGCAGCGAGATCGAGGCGATGCCGTCCTGCACCGTGCCGATGTTCTCGAACAGGCCCGACATTTCCCACATGATCCATTGCGACATGCCCCACATCCTGAGCACAAGGCCGATGACCACGGCGACCGCGCCGATCGTCACGGCTTGCCCCAGCCACAGCCACAACGCCATCGCGGTGACGGAGAACAAGAGCAATGCATTCAGGATGTAAAGCGAGCCAAAAAGCACTGTCACCAGCCGCATCGACCGGTAGACCGTTTCGAGAAAGCCGGACATGCCGTCTTTGGCGAATGACGCTTCGCGGCGTGCATGGCTGAACAGCTTGACCGTCTGGATGTTGGAGTAGCTGTCAACGACCCGGCCGGTCATGATCGAGCGCGCATTGGCCTGCTCCTCGCCGACCTTGCCCAACCGCGGGATGAAGTAGCGCAGCAAAAGGATATAGCCGACCAGCCAGACGCCTAGCGGCGCGGCCAGCCGCCAGTCGGCCGAGCCGACGATGAGCAGCATGCCGAGGAAATAGACGATAACGTAGTTCAGGACGTCGATCACCTTGATGACGCATTCCCGCACGGCGAGAGCCGTCTGCATCAGCTTTGTCGCGATGCGGCCGGCGAACTCGTCCTGGTAGAAACTCATCGACTGCTTGAGCAGATAGCGGTGCACCTGCCAGCGGATGCGCATGGGATAATTGCCCATCAGCGTCTGCTGGTTGAGAAACGAATGCAGCCATACCGTGCCCGGCAGCGCGAACAGCACGATGAAGGCCATGCCGGCGAGCTTCCAGGCTTCCGTCTGCAGGAAGGTTTCGCGATTCTGCCCCGACAGCCAGTCGACGATGCGGCCGAGGAAGCCGAACATCCATACTTCCGCGATCGCGATGGCCGTCACCAGCACCGCGTCGAAAAGGATATAGGGCCATGCGCCGCGCGTATAATGCAGGCAGAAGGCAACCAGCGTCTTGGGCGGCTCGACCGGTTCCGCTGCGGGGAACGGATCGAGCCTTTTTTCAAACCAGCTAAACAACAACATAGGTTATGCCTGTGAAATGTGTTTGCCGCTTACGCGGCACGTGAGCGTACGAAATCCCCGGAACCCATGGCGTCAAGGGCCGACGGTCTGGAATCACCCGGACCGTCGGCCCTGCTTCGCGCAATATAGGGGCTCGCGGGCTTTTCGCCGACAGCTGCGCCAGACGATCCTGACGACACGGTGCCGCCAGCCCGGTTTTTCGCGCCCGGCCGGATCAGCCGGATGATCCGGCGCACCAGCGAAGGCCGGCTCAGATCGGGAACCGCGCGCGAAAAATCGACATCCGGCAGCATGCCGCGATGCGGCCGGCGGCGAACCTCGGCGTGCACCGCCGACGAATAGGTGTCGCCGATCAGCAGCGCCCAGGTCGGCAGTCGATGGATATGCAGGCTCCTCGAGCCAGGTATTCTGTAGGGATCGAACATCGGTCCGTCCTCCGTGTGAAAATCGAGATAAAAAGGCGAAGCAATATCGTCCGCCGGCATTCGGCCGGAGGCACGCATTGCGTCGGTCTGGACATGACAAGCATCGGTCCGGACAGGTTCAGGTGGGGCGTTCAGCCCTTTTGACTTTTTGAAAAACATCGCAGGATTCCTTCGAGAGCCGAAAAATCGTTTCGGCGGGAATCGGTGCGATCAAGTCTTAGAGAGTCAGGAGAATCGTCGTACCGAAACCGCCGGCAGGCAGGTAAGCCCACGAGAGGGGCGCTGGATGTGCATGGTCATCATGAATTACCCCTCCATCGGTTCGGGTTGACAATGCTGGCTGTATACCCGACTTCGCAGAAAATGGCCACCCGCAGGTCCAGCAATTTCCAAAACCGCCAAGCTGCTGTGGCCGATCCGCCACTTATTAGAAGGACGCGGAAATGAACTGTCGTCTCCGCATCGCGCTCTACCAGCCTGACATTGCCGGCAACACCGGGACAATCCTGCGCTTCGCCGCGTGCCTCGGACTTGGCGTCGACATCATCGAACCGGCCGGATTTCCGCTCTCCGACAAAGCGCTCAAGCGCGCCGGCATGGACTACCTCGAAATGGCTGCCCTGACCCGGCATGTCGACTGGCATGCCTTCGAGGAATGGCGCAAGGCTGGTTCGCGCCGGCTGGTGCTGCTGTCGACCAAAGCCACGACGGCCTACACCAGCTTCATCTTCGCCGAAGGCGACATACTCCTGTTCGGCCGGGAATCCGCAGGCGTGCCGGATCCTGTCCATCAGGCGGCGGATACGCGGCTGACCATCCCGATGCAGGGTACGGCGCGCAGCATCAACGTCGCGCTCTCCGTCGCCATGGTGGCGGGCGAAGTCGTCCGGCAACTCGGATAACGGCAGTCCGTCTCCCGTCATCTTGACCCAGGCGCACATCGCCTTCTCCTTCGTTTGCACATCCAGGGTTTCTTCGCTACAAGCTCAACTTAACTTGAGGTCAAGCGGAAAAATCGGGGCGGAAAATCAGACATGGCGCCTATAACGGAATTGACGGTCGGCCAGGTGGCCATGCGCAGCGGGGTGGCGGTGTCGGCGCTGCATTTCTACGAGGCCCGCGGCCTGATCCGCAGCCATCGCACGTCGGGCAACCAGCGCCGCTACGGCCGCGATGTGCTGCGGCGCGTGGCGATCATCAAGGTTGCACAGGAGGTCGGCATCTCGCTGGCCGAAATCGGTGCCGCACTTGAATCACTGCCCGAAGGCCGCACGCCGACGCGCGACGACTGGAACCTTTTGTCGACCGCCTGGCGCGACGGGCTCGACCACAAGATCGCCCAGTTGAAGAAACTGCGCGACGGGCTGACCGACTGCATCGGCTGCGGCTGCATGTCCATCGACAAATGCCCGCTGCGCAACAAGGGCGACCGGCTGGCGCGCGAGGGGACAGGGGCAAGAAGGCTGGTTGCTCCGCCTCTCTCAAGGACATCCTAGTCAGCCGCTGGCAACCGCCTGATGGTGAACTCAATCAGGTCGCCCGGCCGCTCGAACCAGCTTTCGATCTCGGTCCAGTAGGCCTGCTTGGGAAAGCGCTCGAACCATTCCTTGGCCTTGAGCCGCGCATCGGAGCGCGGCAGCACGAAGGTCTCGCGCAGGAAACCGTCACGCGGCATACGCACGCGCTCGGCACGGCTTTGGTCGAGCCTTCTCTTCAGGCCATCCAGCGGCGGTCTTGCCGGGGTGCGCACGAAACAACTCCTTGCACCTGGCGCATGACCCGAAATCGGTATCGAGTTTCGGAAAGGATCATGCGCAAAACCAAAGTGACTTGACCCTTGCCCTTAAGAGATTAGGGATCGCGCCGGCAAAAGACGAGTCATTTGTGGGACTCGCCGCCCCAACCGGAGACGGCACTTGGAACGACCAGAAATACCGGCAGGCCTGCCCGCCGACATCGAACAAAAGAAGATGAAGGCACGGCTGTGGTTCGAGGCCCTGCGCGAACGCATCTGCGCCACCTTCGAGCAGATCGAGCAGGACCTTGGCGGGCCGCTGGCCTCGTGGTCGCCCGGCCGCTTCGAGAAGACGCCATGGGAACGTGACGAGGGGCGCGGCGGCGGCGGCACCATGTCGATGATGCACGGCCGCGTCTTCGAAAAGGTCGGCGTCCACACTTCGACCGTCCATGGCGAGTTCTCGCCCGAATTCAGGAAGCAGATGCCCGGTGCCGAGGAAGACCCACGCTTCTGGGCATCCGGCATTTCGCTGATCGCGCACCCGTGGAATCCCAACGTTCCGGCCGTGCACATGAACACGCGCATGGTGGTCACTTCCAGCCAATGGTTCGGCGGCGGCGCCGATCTGACACCGGTGCTCGATCGCCGCCGCACCCAGGACGACCCTGATACCCTCGCCTTCCACCGCGCCATGCAATTCGCTTGCGAGAAGAATGCCGCGGTCGCCGATTACCCGAAATTCAAGACCTGGTGCGACGAGTACTTCTATCTGTCGCACCGCAACGAGCCGCGCGGCACCGGCGGCATCTTCTTCGACTGGCTGCATTCGGGCGAGGACAAAGGCGGCTGGAATGCCGATTTCAACTTTGTCCAGGATGTCGGCCGCTCCTTTCTCGTCGTCTACGGTCACCTCGTGCGCGCCAACTTCAACGAGAACTGGACCGATGGCGACCGTGACGAACAGCTCATCCGCCGCGGCCGCTATGTCGAATTCAATCTGCTTCACGATCGCGGCACCATCTTCGGACTGAAGACCGGCGGCAATGTCGCGTCCATTCTCTCCAGCCTGCCGCCCGAGGTCCGCTGGCCGTAACAAAATGGTGAGCCCTGCGTGAGTCGCATTGATGTCCCATTCGCTCGAAATGGGCATGGAATGTGGCATACGGTGCGGCGCAAAATTTCTTTTTCGTCTAATAGGCCGTTGAAAAGACTGGCCTATTTGTGGGGCCGGGTCGGGAAGCGCCGGCGGTTCGCCTGCGCGCAATTCCAGGAAAGTGCGAAACGGCTTTCCGACCGGAATTGCGTCAGACAAAGCGAGCCGCGACCCGACGCGACCGGACGGCCCAGACGACGCGGGGCACCTCATAGAGAGGGATGCCCTACTTCCAGGAGTACTTCGCAATGCGCAAGATCATTGTTTCGGCGGCCGCCGCTGCCCTTCTCGCTTCCGGTTCGGTGGCATTCGCCGCCGTCAAGCACACCACCGGAACGATCAAGACCTTTGACGCAACGGCCATGAGTCTGGTCCTCGACGATGGATCGTCTTTTACGCTTCCCAAGACCTTCAAGGATCCTGGCCTGCAGGTCGGTGAAAAAGTCCGTGTCTCATGGGATATGAAGGGCAAGAACAAGGTCGCCGAGGCCGTCAAGGCCGCAAAATGATGGCTTGCCCGCCAGAGCAGGATGAGACGATGTCCGGTCCTGTTTCGGGATAGTGTTAAGAGGGCGGAGCAGCGCTGCTCCGCCTGTTTGCCGTTGACCGCAACCAATGCCGCCCCATCTGTGTTATGCTTCTCACCCGCTCGCGGTCCGTGGATTCAACCCTGGAACTGGACCATGAGCCAAAAAAAGTACCGGAGCCTCGACCAGGCTTCACGGAGGAAAAGGAGAAATCTCATGAAGGAATTTCACTGCGGGTCGCTCGTGCCCGGCTGTGACTGGCACACGCGTGCCGACGAGGAGGCCGAGGTCATGCGCCGTGCCGTCGAGCACATGCGCGAGACGCATGGTGAGACGGTCATCCGCGAGACGATGATCGAGGCGATCCGCTCGCGCATCGAAAAGAGCCGCGACGCGGCCTGATCTACCCGGCCTTCAAGGCTTCGGCGGCGCGCTTGAGGAGCGCGTCGCGATCAGGGGTAAACCCGGCTTCGACCCATTCCGCCTCGAGATTCCTGAGGATTTCGCCGAGTTTCGGTCCTGGAGTTGCGCCGAGCGCCGTGAGATCGGCACCTTTCAGCGGAAACAACGGCTTTTCCCATTTGACGGCGAAGGCAAGCAGGCGCGAAAAGCCACCGGCTTCGAGCAGCGCCTCATTGTCCTCGACGGCGCGCACCCTGGCTGCCGCAAGCGACAGCCGCAGCCGGTCGACAAACCCGTTCCGGTCGCCGCGATAGAGCCTTTTCGCCAGTTCGCCCTCGGTCGTCTTCGGTTCGACGGCGGTGGCAAGCGCCCAGTGGCGCAGGCGATCCGCTTCGGCTGTCGAGAATTTGAGCCGCTCGGCGAGCGTCTTCATGCGAGCGGCATCGGGCGGCACGATCGCTTCCAGTCTGAGCAGCGGGTCGGGTGCCCAGCCCAGATCCTTCCCGGCCTTGGCCAACCCATGGATGGCATCGATGCCCCATTTCTCGCTTTCCGGCAGCGCTGCGGTCAAGACGCCTGCCTGCCGCATCCAGAGCAGCGCCCGTGACGGATCGGGCGCCGACAAGAGCTTCTTCAGTTCCGACCAGATGCGCTCGGCCGAAAGCTGGGCCAGCCCTTCCTTAAGCCGGGCGCAGGCTTTCAGCCCTTCGGCGTCCGGCCGTCCATCGCCGTACCAGGCGAAGAAGCGGAAGAAGCGCAGGATACGCAGATAATCCTCGCGGATACGCGCTTCCGGGTCGCCGATGAAGCGCAGCCGGCGTGCCTCGATGTCGGCAATGCCGCCGACCAGGTCGACAACCCTGCCGTCGGCCTCGGCATAGAGCGCATTGATGGTGAAGTCGCGCCGCTCGGCGTCAAGCTTCCAGTCGCGCCCGAACGACACTTTCGCGCGTCGCCCGTCGGTCTTGATATCGGCGCGCAAGGTGGTGATTTCATAAGGTTTTCCGCCGGCAACCACGGTGATTGTCCCATGTTCGATGCCGGTTGGCACCGCCTTGAACCCTTCCGCTTCGGCGCGGCGGAGGGTTTGCTGCGGCAGGCAGGTGGTGGCGATGTCGATGTCGGCGACGGGCTGGCCCATCAGCGTGTTGCGCACCGCGCCGCCGGCGACTCGCGCCTCTTCACCGCCTTCGGCCAGTGCGAACAGCAGGCGCTGCAGATGCTTGTCGCCGAGCCAGTCGGCCCTGTCCGCGATCGAGACACTCACGCATAGAGCCTTTCATAGAGGGTACGGATGATGCCGGCGGTGACGCCCCAGATGCGCCGGTCGCCGTAAGGCATGTCGTAGAAGAACCATTCGAGATCGTTCCACATACGGCTGTCGCGCTTGTGGTTGGCCGGATCCATCAGGAAGCGCAGCGGCACTTCGAAAGCGGCGTCGACCTCGTCGGCGTTGAGCGTCAGTTGGAAACCGGGCAGCACGATGCCCAGCACCGGCGCGATGCGGTAGCCGCTGCCGGCCACATAGTCGGGCATGCGGCCAATGATCTCGATGCGGTCTCGGCCAAGCCCGATCTCCTCGAAAGTCTCGCGCAGCGCCGCCGCCTCAGGGCTCGGATCGGTCGGATCGATGGTACCGCCGGGAAATGCCACCTGCCCCGAATGGCTGCGCAGCTTTTCAGCCCGCTTGGTCAGGAGAACCGTCGCATCGCCCTCATGATCGACCACCGGGATCAGCACCGCGGCATTGCGCAGCGCCTTGCCCTGGTCGAGGCGCGGATGGCCGGGGTTGAAGCGATGATCGCCATAATCGTCGCCGGCATGCGCATCGGGCTGCACGGCAAAACGCGCGCGAAAATCCGCGGATGAAAACGGCGCCGGCGTCACCTGGTCCATCACGCGCTCAGCCGCTTCAACTGGTCCGCCGGCATGATCGGGAACACGGCGCCCTTGGAGCGCACCGCGAACATCGTCTCGCCGCCGATCTCGACCTCCTCGCCATGCCCGACCAGCTCATACATAACCGGCCGCGCCACCAGCGCCTCCAGACGGCCCCGCACCAGCACATAGGGCTTCAATCCGCCGGTCTCGTTCTCGTCGACAAAGCGCAGCGGCCGTTCCGGCCCGGCCTCGACGACATCGCCGACATTGGTGCGGAAGGTGATGGTCTGCGCTTCGCCGCTACCCGAAACGTCCATTTCGACGGCGATGAACGGCGCATCGGCAACGCGGATGCCGACCTTTTCCACCGGTGTCACCAGATAGGTCCTGCCATCGGCGTCCTTGCGCAGCACCGAGGAGAAAAGCTGCACCAGCGGCATGCGCCCGATCGGCGTGCCCAGATAGAACCAGGTGCCGTCGGACTTGATCTCCATGTCCAGATCGCCGCAGAAGTCGGGATTCCAGCGTTCGACGGGTGCCGCGCCCTTGCCGGCACGGGCGGCGCGCGAGATGAGCGCCTCGAGGCCACGCGCCTCGGTGGCATCCGTCAGGCTTTCTTCACGATGTCCCAAGGGTCCGGTCATGGTCACGAAATAGTCACTGTTGTTGCGCTTGTCAGCCTAAGTCTGTGATTTAAGTTTCGACATAGGCGCCACGCGAGGCCGAATCGCGGCAACTTATGGTATGGTGCAGCCGTTGTTCCAGCCATGGTATTCCAACCACAAGGATCGATGCGGCATGAGCGTGATGGTCAAGGAAAGCCCGATCAGCGAAAAGGACATGATCGCCGAGGCCGAAAAGGCGCTTGCCGACATCTCCCGGATTCGTGACGGGGTCGGCCGGGTCATCTTCGGACAGGAAAGCGTCGTCGAGCGCACGTTGGTGGCGCTGCTGGCCGGTGGCCATGCGCTTTTGGTCGGCGTGCCGGGCCTCGCCAAGACCAAACTGGTCGAAACACTTGGCATCGTGCTCGGCCTCGATTCGCGTCGCATCCAGTTCACGCCGGACCTGATGCCGTCCGATATCCTCGGCTCCGAAGTGATGGAGCAGGACGAAACCGGCAAACGCTCCTTCCGCTTCATCTCCGGGCCGATCTTCGCCCAGTTGCTGATGGCCGACGAGATCAACCGCGCGTCGCCGCGTACCCAGTCGGCGCTGCTGCAGGCCATGCAGGAATACCACGTCACCATTGCCGGCGCCCGCCATGACCTGCCGGCCCCCTTCCATGTGCTGGCAACCCAGAACCCGCTGGAGCAGGAAGGCACCTATCCGTTGCCCGAGGCCCAGCTAGACCGCTTCCTGATGCAGGTGGATATCCTCTATCCCGAGATCGAGGCAGAGCGCCGCATCCTTCTGGAAACCACCGGCATCGAGGACGCGAAAGCGCAAAACGTGCTGCAGCCGGTGCGGCTGAAGGAGATCCAGACGCTGATCCGCCGCATGCCGGTGCCTGAAAGCGTCGTCGAGGCGATCCTGACGCTGGTGCGCTCGGCGCGTCCCGGCCAAGGCAATGCCGAGACCGACAAGAACGTCGCCTGGGGTCCCGGCCCGCGCGCCAGCCAGGCGCTGATGCTGTGCACAAGGGCGCGCGCGCTTTACGACGGACGGCTGGCGCCCTCGGTTGACGACGTGCGTGCGCTGGCCGAGCCGGTGCTGCAGCATCGTATGGCGCTGACCTTCGCCGCCCGCGCCGAAGGCACCAGCGTGCGTGACGTGGTGGCGAAACTCGTGAAAGGGATTTGATGCCGCGCATCGGCGAGGTCCAGGCTCCGGCAGCGACGCGCGACGCGCTCGCCCGTGGCCGGTTGCGAGCCTCGCTTGTGCCAGACCTGCTGGTCGAGGCGCGCCGCATCGTCAACACCGTGATCGCCGGCTGGCATGGCCGCCGCAAGCGCGGCATCGGTGAAAATTTCTGGCAGTTCCGGCCCTATGTCGAGGGAGATTCCTCGCGCATCGACTGGCGCCGCTCGGCCCGCGACGACCACACCTATGTGCGCGACCGCGAATGGGAAGCCGCCCATACGGTCTGGCTGTGGGCCGACCCCTCGCCGTCGATGCTCTACAAATCCACCGGCGCCAGCGTTTCCAAGCAATCGCGCGCGCTGGTGCTGGCGCTGGCCATGGCCGAACTGTTGTCGCGCAGCGGCGAGCGCATCGCCTGGCCGGGCCTCACCGACCCGTTCACCGCCCGCAACGGCGCCGAACGCATCGCCGCCCAGTTGATGCATGCCGGCGATTTGCCGGCAAAACCCGACCTGTCCGACATCAGGCGCTTCTGCGACATCGTCATCGTCAGCGACTTCCTCGATCCGGTCGAAGAGACGATGGCCTGGCTCGACGTGCTGGCCCGCCACGGCGTGCGCGCGCACCTGATCGAGGTCGCGGACCCGGCCGAGGAGACCTTCCCCTATGCCGGCCGAACCGAGTTCACCGATCCCGAGACCGGCGACAAGCTGACCGCCGGCCGCGCCGAAATGCTCGGCGATGAGTATCGCCTGCTCTACGCCGCCCGGCGCCACGAACTGGCGGCCTGGTGCAAACGTCTTGGCTGGAGCTTTACCGTCAACCACACCGATCGGCTCGCCTCCGACGCGCTGGTGCGGCTGCACATGGCGATGACTGCTGACGGCCCCTCGGCCAGGCCGACCGCCGGCAGTCGTGCCGGCACGATCGCCGGTGGCGATCGGCCAGGAAAGGCTGTCGCATGAGTTGGCTGCCGCTTTCCTTTGGCGCCCCCATGGTGCTGTGGGGCCTGCTGGCACTGCCGGTGATCTGGTGGCTGCTCAGGCTGACGCCGCCCAAGCCGCAGACCGAAATCTTCCCGCCGCTGAAGATCCTGGCGCGCGTGCTGAAGCGCGAGGAGACGCCGCAGCAGAGCCCGTGGTGGCTGACGCTGCTCAGGCTCTTGATGGCGGCCCTCATCGTCGCGGCATTGGCCGACCCGGTCTTCAACCCGCGCGAAAAGCTGCCGGCCGAGGGAGCCGCCCTTGCCCTGGTCATCGACAATGACTGGGCAAGTGCCGCCGACTGGGGCAAACGCGTCGCCACCGCCGAGCGGCTGATCAACGATGCCGGCGCCAACGGCGTGCCGGTCGTCATCGCCTTCACCGCCGAAAAGGCCAATGCCGAGGTCGGCCCGTTCGATGCCGCCACCGCGCTTGACCGGCTGCGCGCCGCCAAGCCGCGGCCGATCCCGACCGACCGGCCCGCCATCTATGCCCGCGTGGCCGGCGTGCTGGAGACCTTGCCCGGGGCCAGCGTCGCCGTGCTTGCCGACGGCCTGGCGGCAAAGGGCGATGAAGCCGCCTTCAACACGCTTTTGTCGAAAAATGCCGCGCGTGTCGTCTGGGCAACCGCGGACAGGCTGTCGCTGACCGGCCTGACCGCCGCCGACAACCAGGTCGACGGCTTTGCACTGACCGCCATCCGCGCGCCGGGCGACCCTGCCCCGGCTCAGGTCACCGCCGGCGCCTTCGATGACAAGGGCCGCCGCATCGCCGATGCGACGCTGACCTTTTCGCCTGGCGAAACCACCGCCACCGGCACCATGGCGGTGCCGTTCGAGCTGCGCAACGACTTCGCTTCCATCGCGCTCGACGGCGAGCGACAGGCCGGCGCGGTCCGCGTCCTCGACGAAAGCTCCAAGCGCCGCCGCGTCGGACTGCTGTCGCAGGCCGAAGCCGACCAGGCACAGCCGCTTTTGTCGCCGCTCTACTACATCAGGCGGGCGCTGCAGCCCTTCGCCGATCTGGTCGAACCCTCCAGCGCCGATCTTGCCGACGCCATCCCGCAAATCCTCGACCAGAAGCCCGCGATGATCGTTATGGCCGATATCGGCACCATTCCCGGACAGGTCCGGCAGAGACTTGTCGATTGGGTCGACAATGGCGGCACGCTGGTGCGTTTCGCCGGTTCGCGGCTGGCCACGGCGGGCGATGACGACGATTTGCTGCCGGTCCGCCTGCGCACCGGCGAGCGTTCGCTCGGCGGCGCGCTGTCATGGACGTCGCCGCAGCCTGTCACCGAATTCCCCAAGGCCGGCCCGTTCGCCGATCTGGCGCCGCCGACCGAGGTCACCGTCAGCAGGCAGGTGCTGGCCGAGCCGACACCCGATATCGTCGAGCGCACCTGGGCGGCCCTTGCCGACGGCACGCCGCTGGTCACCGGACTGAAGAAAGGCAAGGGCACGCTGGTGCTGTTCCACGTCACCCCCGAGGCAACCTGGTCGAACCTGCCGATCTCTGGCAGCTTCGTCGAGATGCTGCGCCGCATCGTGCAGCTGTCGCGCAACCAGGGCGCGGCCATCGCCAATGCCGAAGCGGCCGCGGCGTCGCTGGCGCCTTATCGCATGATTGCAGCAGACGGCTCGCTGGTGCCACCGACGCCGGATGCACGGCCGCTTGTACCGGGCGCCGGCGCGCTGCCGGTGACTTTTGAAAACCCGCCCGGTCTCTATGGTTCCGAGACGGGTGTATTTGCCCACAATCTGCTGGAAGCCGACAGCACGCTGGCCCCGCTGGCGCGCCCGCGAATCACTGTTCCGGTCACCTCGATCCAGTATGCCTTTGACGAATCGCGCAATTTGAAAGGCACGCTGGTCGCGGCCGCCCTGGTGCTGATGCTGCTTGATACGCTGGCGGTGTTCTGGATGGGCGGCCTGTTTTCACGCCGGCCGCGCCGCGCCGGTGCCGTGACAACCACCGCCGCCGTCCTGATTGCGCTGGGTAGCTTGTTCGGTCATGCCGACCTTGCCCGCGCCGACGACGCCAAGCCGGGTGACGAAATTGCCATCGAGGCGATTTCGAAGACCCGCATCGCCTATGTGCTGACCGGCGTGCCGGGCGACGATTCGATCAGCCGCGCCGGGCTCGAGGGGCTGACGCGCTTTCTGGTCGAGAAGACGGCGCTGGAACCGGGCGAGCCGGCCGGCGTCGACATTTCGAGGGACGAGTTGTCGTTCTACCCGCTGATCTACTGGCCGATCGATCCGGCCGCACCGATGCCCAGCCAGGCAGCGATCGCCCGCGTCGACGCCTATATGCAGCAAGGCGGCACGGTGCTGTTCGACACCCGCGACCAGTTCGCCAACGGCATCGGCGCCGATTCGACCAGCCCGGCGACGGAGCGGCTGCGCGACATCCTCGGCAATCTCAACGTGCCGCCGCTGGAACCGGTACCGTCCGACCACGTGCTGACCAAATCCTTCTTCATCCTGCCCGAATTCCCCGGCCGCTTCGCCGGCAGCCCGCTCTGGGTCGAGGCCTCGCTCGACGCCAGCAACGCCGAGAACCGGCCGGTGCGTACCGGCGATGGCGTCTCGCCGATCATGATCACCGCCAATGATTTCGCTGGCGCCTGGGCGGTCGACGAGAACGGGGATGCGCTGCTGCCAACCGTGCCGGCAGACCCGATGCAGCGCATCTACGCGCTGCGCGCCGGCGTCAACATCATGATGTACATGCTGACCGGCAACTACAAATCCGACCAGGTGCACGTGCCCATACTGCTCGAACGGCTGGGGCAGTAGAATGAGTTTGTTTGATGCCCTCCGGTCGCGGATAAACCCTCCCCAAAAAGAGGAGGGTAAGGAATGAACTGGTCGATCTCCTTCGAACCGCTGATCTCCTGGCCACTGCTGACCTTGGCGCTGGTGCCGCTGGCGCTGCTTGCGCTGGTCGGCCTGTGGTTTCGCCAGCGCGGTTCGGTCTTCCGCTTCATCGCCCTTCTGGCGCTCGCCGCCGCTTTGTTCAACCCGGTGTTCCTCAACGAGGAGCGCGAGCCGCTGAAAAGTGTTGTCGCCCTCGTCGTCGACCGCAGCCAGAGCCAGGATATCGGCGACCGCACCAAGCAGACCGACGAGGCGTTGGCCGGGCTGCAGCAGCGGCTTGGCCGCTTCAAGCAGTTCGACGTGCGCGTCGTCGAGGCCGGCAAATCCGAGGCCGCCGAGGAACGCACCGAGACACGGCTGTTCGGCGCGCTTGAAGGCGCCTTCCGCGACGTGCCGCCGTCACGCATCGGCGGCGCCATCATGATCACAGATGGCGAGGTCCATGACGCCCCCCCGGGAGCGCCCGATTTCAACGCTCCGCTGCATGCGCTGATAACCGGCAACGATCACGAGAAGGATCGCCGCATACGTTTCGAGAACGCCCCGCGCTTCGGCCTTGTCGGCAAGCCGCTCGACATGACCTACCGCGTCATCTCGACCGAAAACGAGACCGGCCCGGTCGATGTGCGCGTTTCGGTCAATGGCGAACAGGTCGCGGTCGAGCACGCCACAGTCGGCCAGGCGATGCCGTTGCAGGTCACCATTCCGGGCGCCGGCCGCAACATCGTCGAACTCGCCATCGATCGCGAGCCGGGCGAACTGACCGACACCAACAACCGCGCCATCGCGCTCATCGACGGCATTCGCGAGAACTTGCGCGTGCTGCTCGTCTCCGGCGAGCCGCATGCCGGCGAACGCACCTGGCGCAACCTGCTGAAATCCGACGCCTCGGTCGATCTCGTCCATTTCACCATCCTGCGGCCGCCGGAAAAGCAGGACGGCACGCCGATCAACGAATTGTCGCTGATCGCCTTCCCGACCCGCGAACTGTTCGTCGAGAAGATCAAGGATTTCGACCTCATCATTTTCGACCGCTACCAGCACCGCGACGTGCTGCCGATCCTCTATTACGACTACATCTCCGAATATGTCGAAAAGGGCGGCGCGCTGCTGATCGCGGCCGGCCCCGAATATGCCGGCGAAAGCTCGATCGCGCGTACGCCGCTGATGTCCGCCCTGCCGGCGATGCCGACCGGCGAGGTGGTCGACAAGGCCTTCTATCCGCGCCTCACCGAACTCGGCCAGCGCCACCCGGTGACGCGTGGGCTGGATGGCTCTGCCACCGAGCCGCCGCACTGGAGCCGCTGGTTCCGCACCATCGGCGTGCAGAATCCCGAAGGCGCAGTGGTGATGAAGGGCGCCGACAACCGGCCGCTGTTGTTGCTCGACCGTAAGGGCGAAGGCCGCGTCGGCATGCTGCTGTCCGATCAGGGCTGGCTGTGGGCGCGCGGCTTCGAGGGCGGCGGCCCGCATGTCCAGCTCTACCGGCGCATCGCCCACTGGCTGATGAAGGAGCCTGAGCTCGAGGAAGAGCGGCTGACCGCCGACGGCCGCGGCATGGTGCTGGAAATCCGCCGCCAGACGATGGCCGACGATCCCGGCCCCGCGCAGATCATCACCCCGTCCGGCAAGACCTTGACCGTCAAGCTCAAGAAATCCGAGCCCGGCGTTTTCCTCGGCAGCGTCGAGACCAGCGAGATCGGCCTCTATCAGGTCGCCAATGGCGACCTCACCGCGCTCGCCCATGTCGGGCCGGTCAACGCACCGGAATTCGCCGACGTCATTTCCACCGAAAGCCGGCTGAAGGCGCCGGCTGAAGCCACCGGCGGCAGCGTGCGCCGGCTGGCGTCGTCCACAGCCCTTGGCAGCGACGTGACGCTGCCTTCCATCGTGCCGGTGCGCTCGGCTGGTGCTGCGTCCGGCAACGACTGGATCGGACTGCGCACCACGGACGACAGCGTGCTCAAGGCCGTCTCGCGCGTGCCGCTGTTCGGCGGCTTCCTCGGCCTCGGCCTGCTGCTTCTGGCAATGGGTTCGATGTGGTACCGCGAAGGACGGTAGAGCTACTCTTCCGGCTCCGTCGTGAACATCAGCGGATAGCCCTTGGCCTTGCCGGCATCGGTGGCGCGCGTCGCCTTGGTCTCGGCGACATCCCTGGTGAACACGGCGACGACGCAGACGCCGCGACGATGCGCGGTGATCATCACCCGATGCGCCTGGTCTTCGCTGAGTTTGAACTCACCCTTCAGCACCGTCACGACGAATTCGCGCGGCGTGAAATCGTCATTGATGAGGATGACCTTGTAGAGCTTTGGCCGTTCGACCTGCGGCTTGACCTGGACGCGCGGTTTTGTGGTGATTTCAGGCATTGGAACCGACAGTTAGAGCAATTCCAGGAAAAGTGTAAAAGGGTTTTCCGCCCGGAATTGCGTCAAGACAAAGGATCAGAACGGTTCGCCGTTTCCACGAAACGGTGAATTGCTCTGGCGTAGCAACCCTGCCGCCATTCTGGCACCAGCGAAAGCGGTCGTCCATTTTGGTCGACGCGCGAAAACCAGTGTCCGCCGACGCGGCCATTCACAATCATGTGGGAAAGTGTCGGTTGCCGTTCAACGGCCCTGGCGGCCGAACATGCGGCGGCTGGGAATCTGCCGCGCGGTCGTGGCGGGCCGGATATCGGGGTGAAAGCGGTTTCCACCCGCATCCGCCCGGCGTTCCAGCCAGACCGTGATCGGCCACGCGGCGACGCAGATCAACGTCGCGCCTGTCAGCACGATCAGCAGCCAGGTCTGTGCCGGCGTGATGTAGTCCCAGTTGGTGGAAATCGCCGGCGCGAACAGCGAAGGCTCGGTGCGTCCGGTGGCCGGATCGGGCACCGGGCTGGCGGTGAACAGGATCAGCACCCTGGCGACGCCGGTGGCAACCAGGCCGCCGATCACCATCGAGCGCAAAATGGACGAAAGCCGCTTCTTCATGCGGATTGTCCTACACGGCCGGCGTTGCAAACGGGTTAAGTGTCAGTCGAGGCGGAAGCTGCCGGTGCCAGACTTCGTCAGGGCTTCGGTGGCTCGGACAGGAAGAAGGCCGCTCCAGCCGAAACCAGCTGGAGCGTCCTTGGCCAACAGCCGGCATTTTATGCCGGACCTGATTACGTCTTCGGGGCGTCCTTCTTGACGGCCTTCTCGGCAGCCTTCTTGTGCTTCTTGACGGTCTTCTTAACGACCTTCTTCGGAGCAGCCTTGGCCGGAGCGGCAGTCGCCGGAGCTGTGGTCGTCGAAGCAGCCGGAGCAGCGGTCGTGGTGGCGGCGGCGTTGCCGAGAGCCGGCATCGCGAAAGCCAGAGCGACGGCGAGACCGGTGGCGGAGAGGATGGACTTTTTCATGGCTTCGTTTCCTTTTTATGCGGGTCAAGTTTCTGAGTGTTACTGAACCGGGTCGTTCGGCGTCACTCCAAGCAGCTTCAAAGCATTGGCGAGCATCCGGATGCCCTGCGCCTGTTTCTTGGCGGCGCAGTACCGGTTGCCCTTTCTCTGAAGTGCCTTTGCCGCGGTGACCTGCGTTGCCGTGGCGTGGGTTTCGAGGGCTTCATCAAATTGGTGGCTGAGATTGGCGCACCGTTCGCTCCGGGTTGTGAGCGTCACCTTTGCGTCCGATTGTCCGACAGCGGCAGTGACCAGGCAGAAGCCCAGCAACGCACCCAACAAACTGATCGACAACCTTGGCATCGGTTTATCCGTAAACCCGGAGACTAGCGTCGCAGCCGATGACCTGACCGCCACGAGACCAGTTATGCCCTTGAAATTTTTCAGGAGTTTTTCTGAACTGTAGAATTTTGTTTCTGGATTGTGTCTGAGAAAGCCGGTGTGAACCCATCATAGCCACTGGCCAACATATGGCCTGAATTCTATCGTGTGGGTTGTGACAGAAGGGCTTGGCAATCAAAGACAGAAGGGCTTGGCAACAATGACAGGGCTGCTGTGAAATCCGACGCACACATACTGATCGTCGACGACGACAAGGGCATCCGCGACCTGCTGCAGGAATTCTTCCAGAAGCGGGGCCTGCACACCTCGGTTGCCGCCGACGGCATTGAGATGGAGACCATCCTGCGGCGCGTCCAGGTGGACCTCATCGTCCTTGACGTGATGCTGCCCGGCAAGAGCGGGCTGGAGCTGTGCCGCGACCTGCGCGCCCAGTATTCGACGCCGATCATCATGCTGACCGCCGTCACCGAGACGACCGACCGCGTCGTCGGCCTGGAAATGGGCGCCGATGACTATGTGCCCAAACCCTTCGACCCGCGCGAGCTTTTGGCGCGTATCCGCGCCGTGCTCAGGCGCAATGGCACCGCCGAGCCCAAGCGCGCCACCACCAAGCAGATCTACCGCTTCGCCGGCTGGACGATGGATTGTGCTCGGCGCCGGCTGATCGCACCCGACGATGTCAGGGTCGAACTGACCATGGCCGAATTCAACCTGCTGCAGACCTTCGTCAAGAGCGCGCAGCGCGTGCTGACCCGCGACCAGCTAATCGAACTGTCCGGCGGCGACAGCGACTATTCCTTCGACCGCAGCATCGACATCCTGGTCAGCCGGTTGCGACGCAAGATGGAGGACGACCCGAAGACGCCCAAGCTGATCCTGACCGTACGCAGCGGCGGCTACCAGTTCCTGCCCGAGACGACCTCCGAATGAGGCGTTTCCTGCCGCAGACCTTGCCTGTCTGGGTGCTGCTGATCGTCATTGCCGGCCTGCTGATCAGCCAGGTCGCGACCCTTTACATCGTATCGCGCGACCGCGCCGCCGCCAACGACGTCGTCGACCTCTACCGGCTCAACGACCGTGCCTTCTCGCTGGTGCAGCTCATGCATGACGCCAGTCCGGACGAGCGCAAGGCGACGGCGACCGGCCTCTTCAACTCCACCTACGCGCTCACCGTTTCGGACACGCCGGCGGTCACTTCGTCGATCGCCGGCGACGACGAACTGGCCGAACTCGAAGACATCCTCGTCGGCCGGCTGTCGAAATTCGGCATCACCGATGCACGCGTGCGCCGCGATCCGGCGACGCGCGAGGCCGATGACGCGGACGGCACGGCGCCGGGACCCGACATCGGCCAGGTCGAGCGCGACCTTCTGGTATTGGCCGCCGACTTCGCCCAGAGCGACAAGCTGACGGCCTCGCTGCGCTTCGCCGACGGCCAATGGCTGAACTTCACCGAGCCGATCACGCCGGTCGGCCCGATCCTGAGCTTCGACAGCCTGCCGCTCTATTCGCTGATCGCAGGGCTGGTGGTGATCATGTCGATCTGGTCGCTGCGCCGGCTGACGGCGCCCTACCGGATGATGGAAACCGCCGTGAACCGGATCGGCAAGGATCTGAAGAGCCCGCCGATCGCCGAGAGCGGCAGCCGCGAGGTGCGTGCCGCCGCCAAGGCGATCAACGCCATGCAGGCGAGGTTGCGCGAATATGTCGAGGACCGCGAACATCTGGCGGCGGCACTGGCGCATGATCTGCGCACGCCGATGACCAGGATGCGCCTGCGCCTGGAGCTGTTGCGCAAATCGGCGGTCCGCGAGGCGTTGGCGCACGACCTCGCCGATGTCGAGAGCATCGCCAGCTCGGTGATCGACTTCGCCACCTTCGAAGTGACCGAGGAAAAGAACGAACGCATCGATTTCTGGTCGCTCGTGGAATCGATCGCCGACGGCTATGACGACGTGTCGTTCGACGATGAGACCCGTTCGCGCGGGCTGATCTGCATGGCGCGGCCGGTCGCGCTCAAGCGCTGCGTCACCAATCTGGTGCAGAACGCGGTCACCTACGGCAAGAAGGCGCATCTCAGCCTGCGCCGGTCGGAGGACATGATCCTGCTCACCATCCGCGATGAAGGGCCTGGGATACCGCAGGCCCAGATCGACGCCGTGTTCGGCTCCTTCGTGCGCCTCGAACAATCGCGCAACCGCCAGACCGGCGGTCTGGGCCTCGGCCTGACCATTGCCCGCAACATCGCGCGCGCCGCAGGTGGCGAGATCCGCCTGTCCAACAACCCGGGCGGCGGCCTGCTGACCCAACTGCGCCTGCCGCTGGCGGCTTAAAAAAGAGGCGCGATTGGTCGCCGCCTCGTCAATATTGAGTTCCGAAGAACCTACCTTCTCAGCACCGCGCTCAGCACGTCGCGGATACCGATGGCGCCGACGAAGCGCGACTGGTCGTCGAACAGCGCCACGGGAGCGGTCTGCGAACGGTGCATGGCCAGCATCACGGTTTTCAGCGAAGTGCCCGGATTGGCCCAGAACACTTGCGCGGCTTCCTCGGATTGGCCTTCGACGTCGGCGCACGACACCCAGACCGCCGGCTTGCCATCGCGTTCGGCCGCCGCCACCAGCCCATGCTCATCGATCTTGAAGCGCGTCGTCTTGCGGCGGTCGAGCCACACCCAGCCATCCTTGCCGTGCTCCAGATCGCGACGGTCGCGCATCACGTTCCAGGCGGTCAGCACCGACAGCGGGTTCACATTGGCGATGAAGTCGCGGACATAGTCGTTGGCAGGCCGCAGCACGATGTCCTCCGGCGCGCCGGTTTGCACGATGCGCCCGCCCTCCATGATGGTGATGTGGGAGCCAATCTTCAGCGCCTCCTCGAGGTCGTGGCTGACGAAGATGATGGTCTTCTTCAATTCCGCCTGCAGCTGCAGCAATTCGTCCTGCAGCTTGGTGCGGATCAGCGGGTCGAGCGCCGAGAACGGCTCGTCCATCAGCAGGATCGGCGCCTCGGTGGCGAAGGCCCGCGCCAGACCGACGCGCTGCTGCATGCCGCCCGACAGCTCATGCGCGTATTTCTTCGACCACTGGTCGAGATTGACCAGCTTGAGCTGGCGTTGCACGCGCTCCTTGCGCTCGGCTTCCGGTACGCCGGCGAGTTCGAGGCCGAGACCGACATTCTCCTCCACCGTGCGCCAAGGCAAAAGGCCGAACTGCTGGAACACCATCGCCACCTGTTTCTGGCGCAGGCGCCGCAGGGTCGCCTCGTCGCAGGTGACGACGTCGACGGTCTTGTCGCCATCCTTGACCAGCACCTGGCCGCGCGACACCACGTTGAGCCGGTTGACCGCCCGCAGCAATGTCGACTTGCCCGAACCGGAGAGACCCATCAGCACGGAGATTTCGCCCTCGTTCACGGTCAGGCTGGCGCCGGCGCAACCCAGTACATTGCCGGTCTTTTCGAGGATCTCGGCGCGGCTGGCTCCGGCGTCGATCATTTTCAGCGATCCGGCCTGGTCGGCGCCAAAGACGATATCGACGTTCCGGAAATCGACGGCGACGGTCATTTCTTGCCTCCAACGGCGATGCGGGTCATCCGGTCGAGCACGATGGCCAAAACGACGATGGCGAGGCCCGCCTCAAGCCCGAGGTCGATCTTGCGCGAACCCAGCGCCCGGTTGATTTCGGTGCCGAGGCCGCCCGCGCCGATCAGTGCGGCAAACACCACCATCGACAGCGACAGCATGATGCACTGCGTCAGACCGGCCATGATGGTGGGCAGCGCCGAGGGCAGCTCCACCTTCCACAGCAACTGGCTCTTGGTGGCGCCGAACGCCTCGCCGGCCTCGACGATCGACTTCGGCACCGAGACAACGCCGAGATGCGTCAGACGAACCGCGGTCGGGATGACGAAGATGATGGTGACGATGAGGCCGGGCGCATTGCCGAGGCCGAACAGCGTCAGCACCGGGATGAGGTATACGAAGGTCGGCAGCGTCTGCATCAAATCGAGCACCGGCAGCATGACGCGATAGACCTTCGGCTTGTGCGCCGCCCAGATACCGAGTGGCACACCGATGGCCATCGAGGCGGCGGCGGCGGCAACCACCAGCACCAGTGTCTCTACCGTCTGCTTCCAGAGGTTCTGGTTGAGGATGAACAGCAACCCGAGAAAGACAGCCACCGCCAAGCCTCTCGATCGCTGCAGATAATAGGCAAGCAGTGCAATCAGCGCGATGAGAAGGACCGGCGGTACCAACAGCAGCGTGTCAACCACTCCATCGAGCAGGAAATTCAAGCCGCCGGAGAGGCCGCGGAAGAAGGTGTTGAAATTGTCGGTAAGGAAGGTGAAGAACGCTTTGCCCCACTCGCCTATGGGGATTTTATAACTGACAAAGAATTTTGAAATCGGATCCATCTTGCCCCTCTTTGGCAGTCGCCGTCCTTGCCGGACGGTCATCTTGTCACAGGATATGAAAAAGGGCAGCCCTTTCTACAGTGACTGCCCTTCTTGATCGGTCACGCCGAACGCAAGACCTGCTCAGCTTCCGAGCGCAGTCTTCACGGCTGCAGCGGCGTCGCCGCCATCGAAAGTGGTCACGCCGGCAATCCACGGAGCAACCGCGTCCGGATGCTTCTTGAGCCAGTCGGTCGCAGCCGTATTGGCGTCAGCGCCCTTGAGGATCGCGTCCATTATCTCGCCTTCCATATCGAGATTGAACTTCAGGTTGGCGATGAACTTGCCGGCATTCGGGCACTCGGTGGTGTAACCCTTGCGCACATTGGTATGGACAGTGGCGGCGCCGAAGCCGCTGTCGCCCATGCCATCGAGATAGGTGATCTTCATGGCACCCATCACCGGATGCGGCGTCCAGCCGAGGAAGGCGATCCATTCATTGCTCTTCATCGACTGCTCGGCCTGCGTCAGCATCCCGGCCTCCGAGGATTCGACCAGCTCGAAGCCTTCGAGATTGTCTTTCGGGTTCTTGATCATGTCGAGGATAATGCGGTTGCCGTCATTGCCGGCCTCGATGCCATAGATCTTGCCGTTGAACTTGTCCTTGAACTTGCCGATATCGGTCAGCGATTTCACGCCGGCGTCAGCGACATAGGTCGGCACGACGATGCCGTAGCCGGCGCCGGTCAGGTTGGTGCTGATCGTCTCGACCGAGCCATCGGCGGTATAGTCCTTGATGTCGTTGGTCATCGACGGCATCCAGTTGCCGAGGAACACGTCGAGATCCTTGTTCTTCAGCGACGCCATGGTCACCGGCACCGACAGCTGGATCGTCTGCGGCTCATAGCCGAGCGCGGTCAGCAGCACGGAGGCGATGCCGGTCGTCGCCTGGATGTCGGTCCAGCCGACATCGGAAAGGCGCACCGCCTTGCAGCTCGCCGGATCGCCGGCAAAGGCAGCGCTGGTGGACAAAAAAGCCGCCAGACCGAGGCCGGCGACGAAAGAGTTCATACGCGACATAGACAGTCTCCCATTGTGATTCTTTGGCGAAGCGTAGCTACGGTTTCTATGCCCGCCTTGTTTCGTCAGCCAAACACCATTCTGGTGTGGTTTCAAGCATTAAGACAATCGCGATCAACGGCGCGGGCTGGCCAATCAGCGACACATCAGGCGCTTTTGCCATGCCGGACGGGTTTTTCGAAGACGGGGCGGCTTTTTCAGGGGAATGCGGGCGACCGCCCCTCCCCGTATCAGGGCAAGTCGGCTTAAAAGAGCGGCATGGCCAAGCTTTACTTCCACTACGCGACGATGAACGCCGGCAAGACGACGATGCTCTTGCAGGCCTCTTACAATTACCGCGAGCGCGGCATGGGCACGATGCTGTTCGTCGCCGGCCACTACCGCAAGGGCGACACCGGCCTGATCTCGTCGCGCATCGGCCTGGAGACGGAAGCCGAGATGTTCCGCGATGGCGACGATCTGTTCGCCCGCGTCACCGAGCATCACGCGCATACGTCAGTGCATTGCGTCTTCGTCGACGAGGCGCAGTTCCTCGAGGAGGAGCAGGTCTGGCAGCTCGCCCGCATCGCCGACCGGTTGAACATCCCGGTCATGTGCTACGGCCTGCGTACCGATTTCCAGGGCAAGCTGTTTTCCGGCTCGCGCGCGCTGCTGGCCATCGCCGACGATTTGCGCGAAGTGCGCACCATCTGCCGATGCGGCCGCAAGGCGACGATGGTCGTGCGCCTCGGCCCCGATGGCAAGGTGGCGCGCCAGGGCGAGCAGGTGGCAATCGGCAAGGATGTCTATGTCTCGCTCTGCCGCCGCCACTGGGAGGAAGAGATGGGCCGCGCCACGCCAGACGATTTCATCGGCTTTATCAAAGGCTGACTCTGTCTCTTGGTTATTGGAGCAATTCCAGGGGAAGCGCTATGTGCTTTCCCGGGAATTGCTTCGGGCTCACACGGTCGAGACACGCCGTCTTGGAAACCGCCAGCCAAGCCGCACACCAAGCGTTGCCAGCGCAATCAGTGCCATGCCGGCTGCCTGCGCCGGTCCGAGCGGATGCCCATAGATAGCCCAGTCGACGATGATGGCGACGACCGGGTAGATGAAGGTGATGACGCCGATCACCGGTGTCGTCAGGCGTGGGAAGGCCGAATTCATCAACACATAGGCGATGCCAGTGTGCAGCACGCCGATGCCGAGCAGCCAGCCCCATGATGCAGGCGCAATATGTTGGCCGATGCCGGCGAACGGGGCGAGCATGACGACCCCCACCAGTGTTTGGCAGAGTACCGTGATTTCGGCGCGCTGCTGGCCCAGGCCTTTGGCTAGGATCGTTGTAACGGCATAGAGCAGTGCGCCGCCCAGCGTCAGCGCAATGCCCGGCAGCCAGTTGGCATCGGCATGACCGTGCGCGAAAACGAGGCCGCTGGCCAGCACGACGCCGAGAAAGGCAGCGAGCATCCACAGCAGTTGGTCGGGCGAGATGCGTTCCCTTAGGAAAACCACGCCGATCAGGACCACGAAGAACGGCTGGATATGGTAGATAATCGTCGTCGTGGCGATCGACGTCATGGCGAAGCCTGCGAAGAAGGCCGTCCAGCTCAGCACCATGCACACGCCGGCAAGTGCTGCAAGGGCAAGCCGGGACGGCAACAGCGTCCGATCCGGCAGGTAGCCGCGCAACAGGCACCACACGAGAAGGAAGATCGCGCCGAACACGCATCGCCAGAAGACGACGGCAACGGGATGCAGCCCCGATTCCGTGGCGAAGGCGCCGACCGTGCCTGCGATCACCATTGCCAGAGCAAGGCTCGCGGCCGGGAAGCGGGCTGTCGAGGCGTCCGTCATGTGGTGGTTCCCAGCGATCCCAACCATCTGGTCACTGGCGCCACCTTCAAACAAGCGAATAGATTTGGAATGATCTATTCGATATGCTGATAGCACCATGGCCGCGCCACTCGATCTCAACCTGCTGAAAACCTTTGTCGCCGTCGTCGAGAGCGGCAGCCTTTCCAATGCAGCACCTCGGGTCGGCCGCAGCCAGTCGGCGGTCAGCATGCAGATGCAGCGGCTGGAGGAGATGGTCGGCAACCAGCTTCTGGTGCGTGGTCCCAGAACCGTCACTCCCAATGCGATCGGCGAGGATTTCCTGATCTATGCGCGCCGGTTGCTGAAACTGTCGGATGAAGCCTGGGCAAGCGTCACCCGGCCCAAGGAGACAGGCAGCGTCCGCTTGGGGGTGCCCGACGACTATGCCGCCTTCCTCCTGCCGCCCGTGCTCTCACGCTTCGCGGCGGAGCATCCCCTGGTGACGGTGGAGTTGATCTGCGAACAGTCGACCGCGCTGGTGAAGACGCTGGCGGAGGGGCGGCTGGATCTGGCGATCATCACCCGCTTGCCGGAGCAGCCGCTTGAGGTGATCCGGCTGGAACGCTTCGTCTGGGTCGCCTCGCCCAACCATGTCGCCTGGGAGGCCGACCCGCTTCCGGTCGCCTTGTTCGAACCGGGCTGCGCCGCCAGGATGAATGTCCTGCAGGCGCTTGGCGATGCCGACCGCTCCTATCGCTGTACCTATTCAAGCGCCTCTCTGCTTGGCCTGATCGCCGTCGTCCAGGCCGGGCTCGCGGTGGCTGGCCTTGCGATGCGCAGCGTACCGCCATCGCTGCGCATCGTCGGCGGCAATGAAGGGCTGCCGGTGCTGCCGGACCTCGAAATCGGCATCCTGCGCAACCCGCTGTCGACGACCCAGGCGGTCGAGCGGCTGAATGATTTCCTGCGCCGCGATCTGGCACAACAGGCCTGACTCGCGGGCCTGTCTTCCGCAATCCCGCCGCGATGCAGCGTTTGTTAAAGGCTCGGTACTATAAGGCCGCCAGACAGAACTCTCCGGGGGCAGCATGTTAAGAGCCGCTTCGTCCGCCAGCATCCTTCTCCTCGCCAGCTCGCTTGTGGCCCATGCCGGCGGCGACCCGACCCTGGGCAAGAAGGCCTTCAACCGGTGCATGGCCTGCCATGAAGCAGCCACCGACCGCGACAAGGTCGGTCCGCATCTGTTGGGCGTCGTTGGCCGCACCGCCGGTAGCGCCGAGAGTTATCTTGGCCGCTATTCCGAGGCGATGAAGAGTGCCGGCGCCGCCGGCCTGGTCTGGGATGAAGCCAATATCGCCGAGTATCTCAGGGCACCCAAGCTGAAAGTGCCCGGCAACAAGATGGCGTTTGCCGGCCTGACCAAGGACGACGACATCGCCAATGTCATCGCCTATCTGAAGGCCGATCCCAAGCCCTGATCCGCTGTTCGCCAGCTCTGTAAAACCGGCTTTCTCGTCGCATATCGCGGCCGCGATTGCTTCGGTGGTTTGCCCAATACAAAGGCATCCGTGCGCCTTCGCCTTGCCGCATGAAAGTTCAATGACAGCTGAACTATGGCTGGTCGGCAAGCTAATCACGCTAAGCCCAAGCCTTCACTGGCTTTCAAGACCCTGGCGAATTTTTTTGTTTTCACGCCGCCCTTGTCTTCACGTCTTTCAATCCCCTGATGCCCCACATATATTCGCCGCTGTTCGCGACCAGCGACGTCATGCCGAAGCGGGAGGCCCCAATGGCGACATTGCAGAATTTCGACGCCGAAATTGCCAAGACCAAGCAGGTCGTGCAGGACATGCGCTCCAAGATCGAGCAATCCGGCACCATGCTTGATACGCTTGCCACATCAGACAAGAAGATCGGCGACGCCAATTTCGACCTCGAGAACGCCCGCATCGAGGATGTGCTGAAGCAGCAGAAGGTGATGGAAGGCAACATTGCCGACCTGATCATCGGGCTGGAGGACGCCACCAACGTCTTCGGCGCCGAGTTCGAGAGCATGAAGAACTACACCGGCTGGGAAAAATTCATTGGCATCTTCTCCAGCCAGAGCAAGCAGCGCATGCGCACCGACCGCGTTCGCAACATGTCGCTGGCCGGCAATCTGCAGGAACTGCTGGTCAAATCCGACACCATCGTCGGCATATTGAAGGCGCAGAAAGAGGTTCTCGACCAACGCTACAAGACCTCGGAAACCAGCCTGTCGCAGGTGATCGAGCGCCGCAAGACCACCATGACCAACCTCGAAGCCGTGCAGAAGCGCATCGAGGAGCTCAACCCGATGCTGCTCGACATCGAAAACAAGATCGCCGCTTCGACCAGCCAGAAGGACCGCACGCAGCTCGAAGGCGAACGCTCCAAGCTGGCGACGGAATACAACGAAAAGCAGGCCAAGGAGCAGGAACTGCTGGCCGAGAGCCAGACGCTCGAGCGTTACACCTCGATGTTCCAGACCTTCGTCGATTCGCTCAACAACCAGATCGCCGCGCAATCGACGCTGATCAACAAGCTGACCATCGATACCGAGCAGCGCATCGTGCTCTACAAGGCGCTGGAAGATTCGCTGAAGACCGCCGCCCAGCAGGACGTCGCCCACAAGATCAACACGCTGGGCAGCCAGGTCGACAACACCGCCGAGGAAACCATGGCCGGTATCGGTGCTGCTTCGCAAAAGCACATCGGTGACCTGCTTGAGATGCACGAGAAGAACATGGTCGCCACCGCCGATATCCAGCGCCGCAAGAAGCTGGCCGACGATGCCTTCGCCCGCCGCTTCGACGAGGTGCTGAAGAAGCACAATTCGGCTAACTACGTGCAGTCTTAAGGGTGAAAGCACTGCCCGCGAGCGACCAGGCATGACCCCCGAAAACGAAGCGGCGGCACGGTATTTTTCCGCCATCACGGCCGCGCTCAGCGGCCTTGAAGTGTTCATGCGCGACGATCGCTCGCCGCTCTACCGGCACGGCATCGTCGCCAAGATCGTCGCCGAACACATCGCCAGGCTCGACAAGTCGTTTTCCTGCTGGCGCAACCGGCTGGGCTTCATGGACACATTCCGCATTTCGCGCGCCGAAAGCGGATTTCCGGTGTTCCAGAACCTGCTCGAACTGGAAAACGACCGACGCCAGGCCGACGCGCGGCTTGCCAACATTCCGCTCGCCGGCGAGTTGCGCCAGGAGATGGCCGACTTCATCCTGCGCCACAAGGAATTCCCCGCGGCGCTGCAGAAGTCGATAGCCGAGCGGCTTTATCTCGAGGACGTGAAAAGCGAGAACACGTTCGGCCCGTTCACCCTGGCGCAAACGGCCAAGGTCTCGGTCAATCCGAAGACGGGGCGGCCCTATTATCTCGTCCACTGGGCGACGTTCGACGGCAGCGCCAACCTGCCTCTGGTCTACATGGTGACGGTGGAGGATTCGTCCGAAACGATGATCCGCCAGCTCGTCGACAGAAACGGCAAGCTGAACGAGACGATCGATATTCCTCTGCCGGTCGATGGCCTGCTCAATCCCGAGCTTGCCCACCGTTTCGACGATTTCACCGAGAAGAACTCCGCCTACACGCTGTCGCCGGCGACCATCGCGGTCAATCTCGACAAGGATTTCGAGCCGCTGCATCCCAAGCAGCTGCGCCGCGTCGTGCTCGGCCCGTTCTATTCGGCTGGCATCACCGACAACAATTCGACGGTGACCGAAGTCCTGGCCAAGGTGCGCAAGCCCGAAAATGCCTGGCTGCTGACCTGGACCATCCAGGAGGTCTATTCCAAGGCCGAGAAACCCGGCCGCAAGGGGCTGTTTTCCAGCGAGAAGACGACGCAGGAATTCTTCATCAATACCGACGATCTGGAAGCCGCGCGCCAGGGCGTGTCGAGCTACGAAAACCATGCGCTGATCCCGCACGAGGCCTATCAAGCGCTCTACGCCGCCGGCGAGGCGCAGAAGATCTTTGCCGGCTACAAGGTTCACATTCTGTCCAACGGACAGGTCATCTCAGACGTCTGACCGTCACACCACGGAGCACCCTTCATGGATACCGGCCTGACTACCATCCCGGAAGCCGCCATCGAGAAGCACCGCGCCACCGCGCAGAGCTTCATCACCCGCGTCGTCGTGCTGGAGGACCCGTCTAGCTCCTCCGGCACAGCACTTGCCGGCACCAACCGCCGCTTCGTTTCGACCGTCTCGGCCGGTTCGGTGCGCCGCACGCGCGAGGTCGAGCTGGCCAAGACCGTTGGCGCCGTTCATCCCGATGATCAGTTGCTGACCATCCCGCAGCACACGCTGTTGTTTCGCGCCCGGCGCGGCACGGCGATCGCGCTGGCAATATCGGACGTCTTTGCCGAGGGCTCGGACCTTGAAAGTCTGCAGGCCAAGAACACCCGCGCGCCGCTCGAGGGCGACGAGGCGTCCACCTTCAAGAAGCTTCTGTCGGCCTCGGCTTACATTTCGGCCTTCAGCCTCGCCTCCTACCTGTTCCAGCTGATCGACAGCGACGGCGAGGCGCCCAACGATAGTCCCGAACCGGACTTCCTGTTCGACACGCCGCAGGATGCGGTGAAGTCGATCCTGGCAGGCCTCGACAAGGCGATCTCGGGATCGTCCGACGACGCCGACCTGATGACAAGGGCGCGCGCCTTCGCCCGCGTCGCCATCGACGGGCTTCTGGCCCGCAAGGGCCGCTTCGACGGCATCGGCCCGTTCGAGAACGCGCATATCCGTATCGATGCCGACGATTTCACCCTCGATGGTTTCGACGTCGCGCCGGGCAAGCGTTCAAAACCGCTGGTGATGACATTCAAGAAGCCGGAAGAGGTCGTCGGCAACCACATCGCCAAATACCAGTCGGTCAAGCTCGCCAAGATGCTGATGGCCTACGATTTCGAGCGTGAGCTGAACCCGTTCGTCGAGCTCGGCGGCTTCCTGTTCACCTTCATCGGCGACGGCGCGCCCGGCACCGGCAAGACGACCCTGATCCAGATGATCGCCGGCCTCGTCAACGGCTATTGCCAGGTCGCCGGCTATCCCTTCGCCTACGAGAATTTCGGCGTCGACCAGATCTCGTCCTATCAGGGCAAATCAGGCCAGAACTGCCGCCAGTTCATCAACAATGTGCTGAACCCGCGCGTCATCGGATTCGGCACCATCGACGACATCGACCAGGTGGCGGCGCGCCGCTCAGACGACCGCGCCTCGGCCGGCCAGCAGGAAATCACCGGCGTCTTGATGGATGCCTTCGCCGGTGCCGCGACCGTGGTGCGCGGCAACTGCTCGTTCGGCATGTTCTCCAACTATCCCGAAAATGTCGACGACGCGCTGCGCCAGCGCGCCGGCGCCCGCTGGCTGGTCGACGGGCCCCAGAGCCGCAACGACTACATCGACATTTTTGTCCTGCTGGCGGGAAAAAACCACAAGATCCCGCTCGGCGACCACGATCTCTACGCCGCGCAGGAAATCCAGCGCGCCGTGACCGAAGCCTATGAGGAGCACGAGAAGCCGCAAGAAGACGGGCTGGTGAAGGTCTACGAACGCTACATGAAGGAGAACGGCGCACCGAAATCGATGGCCGACATCGGCACCTATCTGCACCTGATCAAGGATGCCGAGCCCCGCTTCACCGGCCGCGCCATCAAGAACGTCACCGACGCTATCAAGATGCGCGCCATGGACATCGAGCTTCCCGACGACTGGTTCGAGAAGCCGGAAGTCTTCATTCACAAGAGCTACGACGAGAAGAAAGCGATGATCGAGGAACTGCGCGGGCCGTTCTCGATGGACATGGTCATGCAGGAGATCAACCGCTACGCCGACTCGGAGTTCCGCTATTCCGACAAGTCCGACGACTCCGCCGTGCAAAAGCTGCTGCGCGACGCCCGCTTGCGCGAGCGAGCCGCGCGCGAGATGGAGGAGATGAAGAAAAAGGGGCTATGGAATGCGTGAGCCTGGCACCTCTTCCTTCTCCCCGTTCACGGGGAGAAGGTGCCCGAAGGGCGGATGAGGGGCAGCGCTGTGCGAGGCAGTAATGAGCCAAAGGTAGCAAGGGCCCGGCAGCTTCGGAAAGTCGAGAATGATGCCGAGGAATGGCTGTGGCACGAAGTGCGTGGAAGGCGGCTGAATGGCCACAAGTTTGTCCGTCAGCTCCCGGTCGGCCCATATTTCGCAGACTTCGCCTGCCGTGAGGCTAATCTGGTTGTGGAAGTCGATGGAAGTCAGCATGCAAATCGGCCCCACGATCGATACAGGGATGAGACGATGAACAGGAACGGCTGGTCGGTGTTGAGGGTTTGGCACGCTGATGTTTTGACGAGCCGTAAGAGCGTGCTGGATACGATTGTTGCTGCGCTGGATGGTCGACTCTATCGGAAAATGATTGCTGTCGATGTGAAGTTTTTGCCAGCTTCAACGTCGGAGGAAAGGTGATGAGCGTCTGCGCCGCCCCTCATCCGCCCTTCGGGCACCTTCTCCCCGTAAACGGGGAGAAGGGAAGATGAGCCCCGCCAAGAAACCCGATCTCCTGCGCGACAACGAGCTGATCTATGGCCGGCTGCTGACGGTCGACGAGCCGCATCTCATCCAGCGCTACAACAAGGCGCTGGCCGCGTTCGGCTTGAAGCCGACGAAACTGCAGAGCTTCCAGATCGACCGCACCGGCTTCTCGCCAGAAGTGGCCGAGGAATGCGACGATTATGACTATCTCGATCCCAATGAGGTCAACCGCCGTTTCATCATCCTGACGCCGTCGCAGATTGACCTGCCGGTGGTGCACACCGCCTTCTCCAACACCTCGCAACTGATGTTCGAGTTCATGTCCAGGAACCGGCGCGCCATCGATGCGCTGACGATCAAGGACGTCATCTACGGCGAGATCGAGGATTCCATTCCCAAGGTCAACGACATCGAGGACTTGCTGTCGATCAGCCAGGTCGAATTCAAGGTGCTGTCGGCCGAGGATGTGCTGGGCAAGGCAGCCGAACTCGGCAAGCTCGTCGACCGGCTGAAGCAGGAGCCAGATGCCTGGCGCGACAACGCCATGCTGACCCGCATGGTCGAGCTCGCCAAGATCTGCGGCGACATCCGCGAGAACGCGCTGGTACCCGACCAGGTGATCTTCCGACACAACGCCTACTGGACCAGCCATTTCGGCGGCCTCTACGTGTTCGTCGATCCGGATGTGACGACGGTGATCAGCGATCCGGCCGCCCCCGGTTTTCGCCGCTCGCGGCCGTGGCAGGTCAGCTATCTCTCGATCAACGACGCCGACAAGGTGTTCAAGTTCCTCGCCACCACCGGCCGCATCGAGCTGCCGCGTGCCTCCTGGGTCGAGGCCTCGGGCTATCTCGAGCACCGCGCCGAGATGGTGGTGCGCGCGCTGATCCGCGACGCCGAGCCGAACCGCAACTTGACCAATGTCGACAAGGTCTGGCTGCAGACCTGGATCCAGAGCCATGCCGACCTGATCACCAGGGACGGCAATTTCCCTTTCCTCAACGCCGCCAAGCGCGAGATCGCCCAGCTCGGCCACCTGAAGATCGAGGATGTCTTCCCGCAGCAGCGTTTCCTGGTGATCCGCGCCAAGCCAGACCACCCCGACGCCTGGCTGACCAACCGGCTGATCTCGGATTTCGTACCGTCGGACTTCGTCTCGCGCTACATCTTCAACAAGGACGGCTTCTACAAGGACTATGACGGCTTCAGCGATGCCTGGCGATCGCATGTTGTGGACGTTCTCAAAACCACATATTTGAAGGACAAGGTGGCGTTTCGCACACGCCTCTACGGCCTGACTGACTAGAACGAAATGAACCGTTATTTCGTTCTAACTTCTTGTTTTGGCGCATGATGTTATCCAAAAAGTCTGCAACTTTTTGGCATCATGCTTTGAGGGGGTGACACAGCCATGCTCGATCCGATCGTGAATTTCTTCACCCGTATTTTCCAGTGGATCGGCCGCGGCATCGGCCTCCTGATCGGCGTCATCCTGTGGCCCTTCCTGTGGGCCGGACGCTGGTATACGCAGCGCGGCTGGATCCTCAAGGCGGCGGTCGGCCTCGCTCTGCTGGTGCTGATCGGCCTCTATGCCAATTTCTTCTACGCCACCCAGTGGTGGAACAATTTCAACCCGAACTATCCCGACACATACACCTTCGAGAAGCGCAATGTCTCCGCCGGCGAACAGGTCGCCGCCGGCGCCGGCACGGACACCGCCAAGACCTGCGGCAACTCTGGTATAGCCCAGATCGCCGCTGACCTGACCGACTTCAACGTCAACCAGAATGCCTGGATCTCGTCGATGATCCTCTACAAGCTGGGCCTGTTCGGCATCGACTGGGACCACACGCCGTGGATGGACAACAAGGCCTCCTTCCAGCGCGGCATCAACCAGGCGGTGCGGCGCACGGCGACCGAACTTGCCGACAATCTCGGCCGCGTCCGCACCACCTCGCAGATCGACAGCGATCTGCAGAATGCCCGCGGCAACCTTCAGTTCGACGAAGAGACCTGGTATTTCGGCCTGAACCCGTTCGGCCCCAAGACGCCGACGCCAAGCTACTATCGCGACGCCGTGCGCATGCTGCGTTCCTTCAACGCCCGCCTTGCCACCTGCCAGGCGACATTCGACGCCCGCGCCGACAATCTGAAACAGTATATCGACCGCATCTCGTCCGACATCGGCTCGACCTCGGCGATCCTCAAGGAACGCGCCGAGAACCACAACAATGGCTGGTTCGACTTCCGCGCCGACGACCGCTACTGGTTCGCCTATGGCCAGCTCTACGGCTATTACGGCCTGATGAAGGGAGCCCAGGCCGACTTCGAGGACGTCATCAAGGAAAAGCATCTGCAGAACCTGTGGGACACGATGGACTCGCAGTTCGTTTCGGCGCTGCGCATCCAGCCCTTCATCATCGCCAATGGCCGCGAGGATGGCTGGCTGTTGCCGACGCATCTGACGACGATGGGCTTCTATGTGCTCAGGGTGCGCTCCAACATGGTCGAAATCAGCAACGTTCTGACGCAGTAGCGCTGTTCCATTAGGGACCAGGCGATGGCGAATTTGCGCCGTCGCCTCTGTCGCATTCCGTGCATTGTGCGGCTGTTTTGAGACGGCGGAACGGCGCGTCCTCTGGCTTCTATACGGCGCGGCAACGGAGCCGGGAAGAACCGACGACAGGTCGGCCGGTCCGCAGAGGAACTTTCTCCAGAGGAAAGATAGTTGCATACAAGTTGACGCCGTGGCAGCGACAGGGTTAGAACATGCCCGCGCCCGGTTCCAACCTGCTTGCCAGTAAGATCAAACCCGTCCCCTCCACCGTCCAATCCAGAGGAAAGCCGTCATGGCCGAAGTGAAGTCCGACATCGAGATCGCGCGCGGCGCCAGGAAAAAGCAGATCCAGGAGATCGGCCAGAAGATCGGCATTCCGACCGAACACCTGCTGCCCTACGGCCACGACAAGGCCAAGATATCAGCCGAATTCATCAAGTCGGTGAAGGGCAACAAGGACGGCAAGCTGATCCTCGTAACCGCCATCAACCCGACGCCGGCCGGCGAAGGCAAGACCACGACTACGGTTGGCCTTGGCGACGGCCTGAACCGCATCGGCAAGAAGGCGATCGTCTGCATCCGCGAGGCCTCGCTAGGCCCGAATTTCGGCGTCAAGGGCGGCGCTGCCGGCGGCGGCTACGCGCAGGTCGTGCCGATGGAGGACATGAACCTTCACTTCACCGGCGACTTCCATGCCATCACCACGGCACACAACCTGCTCTCGGCGCTGATCGACAACCACATCTACTGGGGCAATGAGCTCGGCATCGACACCCGCCGCGTCGTCTGGCGCCGCGTCATGGACATGAACGACCGGGCGCTGCGCGAGATCATCTGCTCGCTCGGCGGCGTCGCCAACGGTTTCCCGCGCGAGGGCGGCTTCGACATCACCGTTGCTTCGGAAGTGATGGCTATCCTGTGCCTGTCGACCGATCTGAAGGACCTGGAAAAGCGCCTCGGCGACATCATCGTCGCCTATCGCCGCGACAAGTCGGCCGTCTATGCCCGCGACCTCAAGGCCGACGGCGCCATGGCCGTGTTGCTCAAGGACGCCATGCAGCCGAACCTGGTGCAGACGCTGGAGAACAACCCGGCCTTCGTGCATGGCGGCCCGTTCGCCAACATCGCGCATGGCTGCAACTCGGTCGTCGCCACCACGACGGCGCTCAAGCTCGCCGACTACGTCGTCACCGAAGCCGGCTTCGGCGCCGACCTGGGTGCTGAAAAGTTCTTCGACATCAAGTGCCGCAAGGCAGGCCTCAAGCCGGCGGCGGCCGTCATTGTCGCCACCGTGCGCGCCATGAAGATGAATGGCGGCGTCAAGAAGGAAGACCTCGGCAAGGAGAACGTCGAGGCGGTGAAGAAGGGCTGCGCCAACCTCGGCCGCCACATCGAGAATATCCGCCAATTCGGCGTGCCGGCGGTGGTTGCGATCAACCACTTCTACTCCGACACCGACGCCGAAATCCAGGCGATGAAGGACTATGTCGCCTCGATGGGCGAAGAGGCGATCCTGTGCAAGCACTGGGCGCACGGCTCGGCCGGCATCGAGGATCTCGCCAACAAGGTGGTGGCACTGGCCGAATCCGGTGCTTCGCAGTTCGCGCCGCTCTATCCCGATGCGATGCCGCTGTTCGAGAAGATCAACACCATCGTCCAGCGTATCTATCGCGGCTCGGAAGCGATCGCCGACAAGTCGGTGCGCGACCAGCTCAAGGCCTGGGAAGACGCCGGATACGGCCACCTGCCGGTGTGCATGGCCAAGACGCAGTACTCGTTCTCGACCGACCCGAACCTGCGCGGCGCGCCGACCGGCCACACGGTGCCGGTGCGCGAGGTCAGGCTTTCGGCAGGTGCGGGCTTCGTCGTCATCATCTGCGGCGAGGTCATGACCATGCCCGGCCTACCGAGGGCGCCGTCCTCGGAAAAGATCTTCCTCAACGAGATGGGCCAGATCGAAGGCCTGTTCTAGAATCCTTCTATTCGAACAGAAAGGGGGGCCCCCCCGCGGGGGGGGCCGTGGTTTTTTTTTTTTTTGGGTTTTTTAAAAAAAACCGGCCCCCCGACGGACCGCAGAGTGGGGGTGGGGGGTGTTGTGTGATAATAAAAAATGGGG
>NZ_JAMYUI010000038.1:0-58726 GCF_040322895.1 Mesorhizobium sp. M0088 | reverse complement strand
GGCGATCATGCCCCCGTGTCGTCAAAAAGCTACCAGCCAAATATCCTGTCAGAACACTGAAGGTGCCTAAGTGAACTGCATTAGCGCCAAGTGGCGCCGTTTTTCATTCTGTCGGTCAGCTCAGCTACAGGTCAGCTCAATAGGGTGAGTAGCACTGCTGGCGCGGGCCGTTGTAGGGCTGGAAGGTGTTGTCGTAGGCCCGGTACGACCGGTAGCGGTTGTAGCACCATTGGACATGGGCGCTCGAAAGCCGTCCCGCGCGGTAGTAGCGGCGCGGCGCCGGCCGATCGTAGTAGTCGTAATTGTTGTACATGCTGCCGAGGCCGAGCCCCAGGCCAAGGCCCAGGATCGCGGCACTCGCGCCATCATCGTAATAACGGCCGCCGCGATAGTGATGGCGACCATGGCGCCAACGCCAGTTGTCGCCGCCATTCCAGTGACCGCCGCCGCCCTGCCAGTGTCGACGGCCGCCGTTCCAGTTGCCCGACCGGCGCCATCTCCAATCATTGTTGAACTGACGGTTGTTGCCGCCCGCCCAGCTGTCGCGGACAGGCGTGACATTCGGCGCCGCCGTGCTGGTGGGTATCGACAGATCCGGCTGCATGATCGGTCCGGCGGCGGACGGTGCCGTGACGCCGGAAAGGATACCGAGGGCTATCAGCCCCGATTTGACCGTGGAAGAAAAGAGCGAATTCATTGCACTCTCCAAGAGTTACAGGCCCCGCGCCCACCCGAGGAATGGGGCAACAATGGATGTTTGCATCTGAACGGCGGATGAACGGAAAGGTTCCGTCAACCATGACGCGAACACGTCCAGGACCAATCGATCTCAGATGGTGGTCCTGCGAGCTTGTTTTCCGCGGTACTTGCGGGCAAAGGTCATGGCATGTCGCTGCGCCTTGCCACCTTCAATGTCGAGAACCTGATGAACAGGTTCGATTTTTCCGGCTATCGCAACCAGCTCAACGAGGATCGAACACTGGCGCTGTTCGATATCCAGAGCGAGGCGGAATACAGGATCCTGGAGCAGGCCCGCGCCATCGCCCAGTCCGACGACACGCGCCAACTGACGGCGCTGGCGATCGCTGCCACCCGCGCCGACATCATCTGCATGCAGGAGGTCGACAACATCGAAGCGCTGAAGGCCTTCGAATACGGCTATTTGTTCAAGATGGTGGGGCAGGGCTACCGGCAGAAATACACCACATCGGGCAATGATTCGCGCGGCATCGACGTTGCCGTGATGATGCGCAACGAGACCGCGCAGGGCCAGCCGATCGAATTCGTGCGCATGACCAGCCATGCCTATGTCACCTACGAGCAGTTCGGGCTGCACACGCCGGAACTCGAGGCACTGGGCAATCAGGCCAATGAGCGCATTTTCCGGCGCGACTGCCTGGAGATCGACATCACCGTGGGCGGCGTGCCGCTGACGCTCTATCTCGTGCATTTCAAGTCGATGGGCTCGCCGCGCAACGGGCTCGACGGGCGCGAGGCGACGATGCCGGTGCGCATCGCCGAAGCGCAGGCCGTGCGCCGCATCATCGAGGAGCGCTTCGGCAAGGACTATGCCGCCGACAAGAGCTGGGCGATCTGCGGCGACATGAATGATTATCGCCAGCGCGTGAAGGTGGCCGGCGATGCGATCGACGGCTATCGCTTCGAGGTGGTCGACGAAGCCCTGTCCTGCATCAACGTGCTGACGGCAGGCGGCTTTTGCGAAAATGTCGTCGAGAGGCGGCCGGAGATGAACCGCTGGAGCTTCTACCACACGCGAGGACCCGAAGAGCGGCATCTGTGCCAGCTCGACTACATCCTGTTGTCGAAGGGGCTCGCCGCCAGCAACGCAACGGCCGTTCCCGACATCATCCGCAACGGCCAGCCCTGGCGCACCATTTTTCCGCCCGGTCAGGAGGTCGAGCGGTTTCCGCGCGCCGGCTGGGACCGACCGAAGGCATCGGACCATTGCCCAGTGGCGATCACGCTGGACATGACCTGACGCATGAGTTTCGACCTGCCGCGCAACGTCATCCTGGCGGTCGACGACATCGACGTCCGGCTCGATCCCGGTCCGCACCCTTTCGCAAGGGACAATGCAGAGGCGATCGCCGAGAACTGGCAGCACGAAATCGCCGCCAATCCGGCGCTGTTCGACGGCATGGTGGTGCTGCTGTCACAACTCGCCTACCGCGACAGCCGTCTCATCGGCCGCTGCCATGCGGTCAACTACTCGACGTTCATGCTGTGGCGGAAGCGGCGCGAGAATTCGGGCGCCGAGCATGCCTATGCCCATGCCATGCTGGTGGCCGGCGACAATGCGCTGGTGGCGATCCGCATGGGTCCTCGCACCGTCAACGCCGGCCGCGTCTATTTCGCAGCCGGCTCGTTCGAGCCGGTCGATTTTCGCGATGGGCTGGTCGATGTCGATTTCAACATGATGCGTGAGGTGCGCGAGGAAACCGGGCTCGACCTGTCAGGTGTTGAACGCGGCAAGCGCTACCATGCCATGTCGACCAGCAGCGGCACGGTGATCTTTCGCCGCTACCACGCGGCGGCGCCTGCCGACGAGATCGCCAGGCGCATCTCAGCCTTCGTCGCCACCGAGACCGAGCCGGAGATCGAGGGACCGGTGATCATCCGCCATGCCGCCGACCTGCCGGATGGGCTCTCGCCGCACATGAAGCCGCTGATCGAGTGGCATTTCGCAAACGGGAATTAAGGGCGCGTCTTGTTCTGCGCCGCGTTGCGATCGTTGCGGGCGGCGACGAGGAACAGGATGAAGCCGATGCCGAGCAAGCCGCCCATCGCCATTCCCATGGTCTGGCCGACGACTGCCTGGAAGTCAGCGGTGACGCGATCGGGATTGGCCATGCCGAAGCGGGCGAGATACCACCAGATGCCTGCAAGACCTGCCTCGATGATCACCATCGCCAGGACCAGTCGCGCCTTCTTGCTCATCCGCTATTCCTCCGCCCAGGGTGAATTGCCCTAGCATCGCGAACGGTGCGGCGACAGTGGCGGGCAGGGTGGAAACACCGAAGACTGTGCAAAACCGGTTGGAGCGCTGGCCGCATTTCCGACCGGGTTGCCCTATTCGTGCCTTAGCGCGTCGATCGGATCGAGCCTGGCGCCGCGCAGCGCCGGGAAGAAGCCGAACACCATGCCGATCAGGGCGGAAAAACCGACGGCGAGCAGGATCACCGCCGGGCTCGGCGCGAACGGGATGGTCAGCGTCACCGCGGCGAGGCCGGCCAGCGCCAGCCCGATCAGGATGCCGATAATGCCGCCAAGCAGCGACAGCACCGTCGCTTCGACCAGGAACTGGATGAGGATGTGCTTTTCATGCGCGCCGATGGCGAGCCTGATGCCGATCTCGCGGGTGCGTTCGGTGACCGACACCAGCATGATGTTCATGATGCCGATGCCGCCGACCAGCAGGCTGACGCCGGCCACCGCGCCCAGCATGCCGGTCATGGTGGTTGTGGCGCTGGCCATGGCGTCGGCGATCTGGGTCATGTCGCGGATGGCGAAATCGCTCTCGCGGTCGGGTGTGATGCGGCGCGCGTCGCGCAAGATGTCCTCGACGCGCGGCTGCAACTCGCTGGTCGGCGTGCGGTCGTCGGCGGCGATGTAGATGTTGTCGATGTCGCGGTTGCCGGCGATGCGGCGCTGGTAGGCATGCAGCGGCATCAGCACGACATTGTCCTGGTCCTGGCCGAAGCCGGTATAGCCCTTGGGCTCGAGCAGGCCGATGATCTTGCAGGAGGTGCGGTTGACGCGGATGATCTCGCCCTCGGGATCGCCGGCGCCGAAGAACTGCTGGCGCACGGTCTCGCCGATCAGGCACACGCCTGTGCCCGAGCGGGTTTCGGAATCGCTGAACGGACGGCCCGACACCAGCTTCCAGTCGCGCGCATCGAGATAGGCGCTGTCGGTGCCGGTGACGCCCGAGGTCAGGCTCTCGGTGCCGAAGATGACACGCACCTGCTTTTGCGAGGCAGGCGAAATCGCGCGCGCGCCGCTGAGATGCGCCACCAGCGCCGCCAGGTCCTTCTCGGCCAGCGGACGCACCACCTGGTCGAGCCCGCCCGGTCCGCCGGGGCCGGCCGGGCGGCCGGAGCGGACGACCAGCAGATTGCTGCCGAGCTTGGAGATGTCGGCCTTGACCTTTGCTGTGGTGCCCGAGCCGATGGTCAGCATGGCGATGACGGCGGCAACGCCGATGACGATGCCGAGCAGCGTCAGGAACGAGCGCAGCACATTGCGGCGGATCGAGCGCAGCGAGAGGCGGACGGTTTCCCAGATCATGGCTGTGCGATCTCCAGCTTCCTGGAATCCGAAGCGACATGGCCGTCGAGGAAGCGGATGGTGCGTTCGGCATAGTCGGCGACGTCGGCCTCATGCGTGACCATGGCGATGGTCAGGCCAAGCTCGGTGTTGAGCCGGGTGAGAAGCTCCATGATCTCGTGCGTGCGGGCGGTGTCGAGATTGCCGGTCGGCTCGTCGGCGACGAGGAGTGTCGGGCGGGTGACGATGGCGCGCGCGATCGCCACGCGCTGCTGCTGGCCGCCGGACAGCTCGGCCGGCGTGTGGTGCTCGCGGCCGACAAGGCCGATCTCCGCCAGCGCCTGCATGGCAAGGTCTCGGCGCTCGCGCGCGGCAACACCGCGATAGATCAGCGGCAGTTCGACATTTTCGGCTGCCGTGGTGCGGGCCAGCAGATTGTAGCCCTGGAAGACGAAGCCGACATAAAGGTTGCGCAGCATGGCGCGGCGGTTGCGGTCGAGCCGGCCGGCGTCGATGCCCATGAAGGAATAGGTTCCGGCCGTCGGCGTGTCGAGGCAGCCGATGATGTTCATCGCCGTCGACTTGCCGGAGCCGGATGGACCCATGATGGCGACGAATTCGCCACGCCGGATCGCTAGATCGACGCCGGCCAGCGCATGCACCTTGGCCTCGCCCTGGCCGTAGCTCTTCCAGACCTTGTCGAAGGTGATGAGGGTCGCGCCCGCAGCCACGGCATCAGCTCCGCTGCTGCGACGCGGTGATGATTTGTGCGCCTTCATCCAGGCCAGAGATGATCTCGGTCAGTTCGCCGTCGGTGGAGCCGATCTTGACATTGACCGGGTGCGGACGCCCGTTCTCCAGCACGTAGAGTATGCGCGAGCCGTCGGTGGGCACTGTGGCGGCCTGGCGCTGGCGATTGCCGCCGGGGCGCCCCATGCGGCCGGTGAACAGGTCGCTCAGGCTCCAGCCGCGGGCGGCCTGCTGCGCCGGGCGATAGCGGAAGGCGGTGGCGGGTACGGTGAGCACGCCCTTGGCCTGTTTTGTGACGACCGAAACGGTGGCGGTCATGCCGGGCCGCAGCAACAGCTCGTTGTTGTCGACCTCGAGCCGCGCATTGTAGGTGACGACGCCGTCGGTGGTGACCGAGGCATAGGAGATGTCGCGGATCTCGGCATCGAACGGCCGCTCGGGGAACGCATCCACGGTGAAGCGGGCATGCTGGCCTGACTTGACCGCGCCGATGTCGGCCTCGTCGACGGCCGCCACCAGTTCCATGTTCCTGAGATCGGCGGCGATGATGAACAGCACCGGCGCCTGCAGCGAAGAGGCGACCGTCTGGCCGGGATCGACCGAGCGCGTCAGCACGATGCCGTCGATCGGCGCATAGATGGTGCTCTTGGCAAGGTCGGTCTGCTGCGCCTTGAGGTCGGCCTGGGCGATGGCGAGGTTGGCCTGCGCGCTGTCCAGCGCTGCCTTGGAACGGTCGCGCGTGGCGGTTGCTGCTTCAAGCGATTGGTCGGTCGCCATGCCGCGCCTGGTCAGTTCCGCGGCGCGTACAAGCGCCTTCTCGTTTTCGGCCAGCGTAACCGTGGCGTCCTCGACATTGGCGGCGGCGGCCTTGGCCGAAGCTTCGGCGCGCTCGATCTGGACTTCGAGTTTCACCGTGTCGAGGGTCGCCAGCACGTCACCCTTCTTGACCTGCTGGTTCTCCTCGGCCGAGACCGAGCGGATGATGCCGGACAGTTCGCTTGAAATGTCGACCTGGGTCAGGGGCTGCAGCGTGCCGGTTGCCGATACCGCGACGGTGAGGTCGGCCTTGGCGGCAGGCACGGTGGTGTAGTCGATCCTGGCCGGCGAGCCGGCATACCACTGATAGACGCCAAGCCCGGCGACGACCACGATCAGCGCCAGCAGCGCATAGATCCAGCCGCGCCGGCGCGAATTGCGCCGACCCGTTTTGTCGAGCCCGAGCGCCGTCTCGATGGCGGAATCCGATTCCGTCTTTGGCAGATTGACAATCTGGTCCACGCTGGACCCCTATAATGCGCAATGTCCCTATCTGTGCACAGATCAGGCTTACTGGTTCAAATATCAAATTAAATTTCGCCCATGTTGGGATTGAGGCAGGAATGAAAACCCGGAATTACTTGCTCTACGATGTGTTTACGACCGAGCGACTGGCCGGCAATCCCTTGGCCGTCGTGCTGGACAGCAAGGGATTGGACACGGCGGCGATGCAGGCCATCGCGCGTGAGTTCAATCTGTCGGAATCGGTTTTCGTGCTGCCGCCGGACAATCCCAAGCACAAAAACCGCATCCGCATCTTCACCCCCGACTATGAAATGCCGTTCGCCGGCCATCCGACCGTTGGCGCCGCGATCGCGCTGGCCGAACTGGCTGAGGAGGGCGGCGCCGGCATCTTCGTGCTGGAGGAAAACATCGGCCCGGTGCGGTGCGCCGTCAGCAAGCATGACGGCAACACTTTTGCCGAGTTCGACCTGGCCAAGCTGCCGGAGCCGCTGAAGCTCGAGGCCCATCCGGAGGCGATCGGTGCCGCCCTTGGGTTGACGCCGCACGAGATCGGCTTCGAGAATCACCGCGTCGCGTTCTGGTCGGCGGGGGTGCCCTACGTCACCATCCCGGTTGCCAATCTCGAAGCGGCGGGCCGGATCAGGCTGGACAACCAGGCCTGGTCGGAACTGGCGCCGCGCAAGAGCGAGTGGGCCTTCGCCAGCCCCTATGTCTACTGCCGCGAGACGGTGAACCACGAAAGCGCCTTCCATGTGCGCATGATCGTGCCCGGCACGCCTTCCTACGAGGATCCGGCGACCGGCTCGGCGGCTGCGGCCTTTGCCGGCGCCATCATGCATTTCGACGCGCCGACCGACGGCATTTCGCAGCTGTGGATCGAGCAGGGGCTGGAGATGGGCCGGCCTTCGCGCATCCGCCTCGAACTGACCGTGCAAGGCGGAAAACTGGCCTCGGCGCGCATTGGCGGCAACGCGATCAAGGTGGCGGAGGGCAAGCTGTTCATCTGATCGAACGCATGCTCGGTCGATTTGTCGGGAAATGATTCCGGCAGGGCTGGACAGGACCGGTGGTGGCGGCTATATGCCCGCCAACGCCGGTTTTTGCCGGCCGAGTGGGTGCGTAGCTCAGTTGGTAGAGCAGCTGACTCTTAATCAGCGGGTCCACAGTTCAATCCTGTGCGCACCCACCAAATTCCTAGAAGAGTTGGTGGAAAGACCCTGAAAGCGAGACGCGTTTGGCGCGTCTCGGGCAGGCTGTCTGACTGTGATTCTTTAACCGCGCTATCCGGATCTCGTGGCGATTCAGCCGCGTTGGAAAATGCGGCTCAGAAACCGGCCGAATCGAAAAGCATGGCTCTTTTCCCCGGCTGCAGCATCGCTGGCGCCAATTCCGTCTTTTCCCCCGGAGAAATCGCTGATGAGCCACCAGAAGAAGACCAAGAAGACAACGAAAATGCCGGTGTCGATCGGGCCATGACTTGAATAGCTGCTGTGACGGAACACAACAGCGACCGCCCCGGCGATAAACACCGCAGCTGCGACGGGATGAAGTTTTTTCATCCGCAAAATCTATTTGAGAATCGCCGTTGCCGGAAGATGCTTCTTTCGTCGTGACGACGACGGCCGATACGGGGAATGGATAACTACTTCTCCGAGACCCCCGCCTCGGCAAAGCTCGCCATGCGGGCATGGCACTCCAGCGCCGAACGGACGATGTTGACGGCGAGGCAAGCGCCGGAGCCTTCGCCGAGCCGCATGCCGAGATCGAGCAGGGGCGGCAGGCCGAGGGCTTCGAGCAGGCCGCGGTGGCCCGATTCGGCCGAAACGTGCGCGGCAATCGTGTGGGCGAGGCCGGTCGGGTGCAGCTTTGCCAACGGGGCCGCGGCTGCGGTGCAGACGAAGCCGTCGAGCAGTACGGGTATGCCGAGATGACGGGCGGCAAGCGTGGCACCGAAGATGGCGGCGAGTTCGCGGCCGCCGAGTGCGGCAGCGATAGCAAGGGGATCGGCAAGGGCGGCGGCATGGCGCTTCAGGCCGGCCTCGATGGCAACCACCTTGCGCTTGAGGCCGGCGTCGTCGACACCGGTGCCGCGCCCGGTCCATTTTTCCGCGCCGCCGCCGAACAGGGCTGCTGAGATGGCAGCCGCCGGCGTTGTGTTGCCGATGCCCATTTCGCCGAAGCAGATCAGGTCGAGATCCTTCGTCACCGCATCATAGCCGGCCGAGACCGCCGCCAGAAAGGCCGCTTCGTCCATTGCCGGCCCTTGTGTGAAGTCGCCGGTCGGATGGTCGAGATCGAGCGGGATGACGTCGAGTTCGGCGCCGGCCATGCGGGCAAGCTGGTTGATGGCGGCACCGCCGCCGGCGAAGTTCGCCACCATCTGCACGGTGACTTCCGAGGGATAGGCTGACACGCCTTGGGCGGTGACGCCGTGGTTGCCGACGAAGACGAAGACTTTTACGCGGTCGAGTTTCGGCATGTCGCGGCCCTGCCAGCGCGCCAGCCAGGCAGCGATGGTCTCCAGCCGGCCAAGGCTGCCTTGCGGCTTGGTCAGCGTATCCTGGCGGCGGGCGACCGCATTGGCCGCGGCATCGCTGCCGGCCGTCAGGTCGAGGCAGGCGGCGCGCAATTCACTAAGGGATTTGAAGGGCATGGGGGCAAAGTCTCCGAAAAGGAATCAGGCCAAGAGAATCAGGCCAAGGGATCAGGAAAGCGCTACGGAAGCGACGAGCAGCACCGCGATCTCGCTCGCTTGCTGCAAGGCCCCGATCGTGTCGCCGGTCTGGCCATCGATCTGGTTGAGGCAAAGGGCGCGGAAAGCGGCAAACAGCAGGCCAAGCAGGATCAGCGCGAAGATGGCTCCGCCCAGTCCAAGCAGGAGCAGCGGGATCGCGCCGAGCACGGCGCCGGCCACGGCGGTTTCCTGCGAGACGGTGCCGGCATCGGCCGAGAGGCCGTCGACGCGCGCTGGAGGCAAGAGATGCATGAAGGCGCCAAGCAGGCCGCGCGAGGCCGCATGTGCGGCTATGAGGGCGAAGAGGGCCTGAGTGGGATCGACGAACTCCGACAGCGCGCTCCAGCGGATCAGCAGCGACAGGCCCAGCGCCGCGGCACCATATGTACCGATGCGGCTGTCGCGCATGATCTCGAGTTTGCGGCCGCGCGATTTGCCGCCGCCAAAGCCGTCGGCGACGTCGGATAGCCCGTCCTCATGCAGGCAGCCGGTGGTGAGCACGGTTGCCACGAGAGCAAGGGCCGCCGCCGGCCCCATGGCCAGGCCGAACCGTTCAGCGGTGGCAAAGACGATGGCGCCGATAAGGCCGACGACAAGTCCGGCAATGGGGGCTGCCCAGATCGCGGCGGCAAGGCTGCGGCCGCGAAAATCGAAGACGGGCAGCGGCAGACGGGTGAAGAAGACCAGGCAAAGCGCGGTGTCGTCGACGACCTGCCGTGGGGAAAGAGCCAGGTTCCTGAACTTCATGCTCTAGCCCCTCGCAATGGCATGGAAGAAGGTGCCGCTGGCATGGCCGCGCCGGTAGCCCGAGGCGCCTATCGGATTGCCCTGGCCATCGGCAAGGTCGGCGAGCGGCTCGTCATTGCCGGTGGCCGTCATCTGCGCATAGTGGAATTCGTGGCCGCGAATCAGCGCCCCAGCCGAGCCCAGCGGGCAATCGGCGCGCAGCCGCGCCTCGCGATAGCCGAGGTTCATCTTGCGTTTGGCGAAGCTGGTGGAATGGCCGAGCAGGCCGAGCATCGCATGCGTTTCGCCCGACGCGTCCTCCAGCGCTTCGCCCAGCACCATGAAGCCACCGCACTCGCCGTGGATGGGCTTCGTCGCGGCGAAACGGGTCATTCCGGCGCGGAAAGTCGCGGCGGCGGCGAGCTGGCCGGCGTGAAGCTCGGGATAGCCGCCCGGCAGCCAGCAGACATCGCAGGTCTCGTCGGGCGCTTCGTCGGCGAGCGGCGAGAACGGGACGATTTCGGCGCCGGCCTTGCGCCAGTAGGCGGCGACATGCGGATAGAGGAAGGTGAAGGCGGCATCCTCGGCCAGTGCGATCCGCTGGCCGGGCGGCGCCAGTGCGTCGGTGAAGCCGCCAGACGTCGGGGTGAAGGGTGTCGCCAGGGCCATGATCGCATCGAGGTCGAGCGATTTCTCCGCCATGTCGGCCAGCCGGTCGAGATGCGCCATCAGGTCGTCATATTCGCCGGCCTGGACGAGGCCGAGATGGCGTTCGGGCAGGTTCAGCGTGGGATCGCGCAGGATGGCGCCGACGACCGGCAGGCCGATCGCCTCGATGGCGTCGCCCGACAGCCGGCGGTGCCGCTCGCTGCCCAACCGGTTGAGCACTACACCGGCCATGCGTACATCCGGATCGTAGGTGGCAAAGCCCTTGGCGACGGCGGCCGCGGTGGTCGACTGGCCGGAGACGTCGAGCACCAGCAGCACCGGCAGGCCATAGAGCCGCGCCAGGTCGGCCGCCGAACCGGTGCGGCCGGGCGAGGCCGGAATGCCGTCGAACAGGCCCATGGCGCTTTCGAGGATGACGAAATCGGTGTCGTCGGCGGCTTGCGCGGCGAGTGCGTTGAGCAGCGATGGCGGCATCGCCCAGCTGTCCAGATTGACGCCGGACAGTCCCGTGGCGGCGGTGTGGAAGCCGGGGTCGATATAGTCGGGGCCGGATTTGGCGCCTCGCACCTTCAGCCCACGCCGGGTGAGCGCGCGTAAAATGCCGATGGTGACGCTGGTCTTGCCGGAGCCGGAGCGCGGCGCGCCGATGATGATGGCGCGGGCCGTCATGCTTGTCCCGCCAGTGCCGCGCGCATGGCAACGATGCCGCCAACGACGATCAGCGCCGGCGAGGCGAGACCGGCGGCCGCGGCTTCCTCGGCAATGGTGGCGAGCGTTGCGACGACGGTTCGTTCCTGCGGCGTCGTTGCGGCGACGATCACTGCCGCCGGTGTCGACGGCGCCAGCCCGCCGTCGAGCAGTGCCGCCGCGATCAAAGGCAGGTTGGCCATGCCCATATAGACGACGACAGGCTGGCCGGTGCGGGCGATTGCCGCCCAATCGAGATCGTCATCGGTGCCGGCGGCGTGGCCGGTGGCCAGGATCACCGCCTTGTTGATGCCGCGCATGGTGGCCGGGATGCCGGTCGCGGCCAGAGCGCTGAGCCCCGAGGTCAGGCCTGGCAGCACGCGGAACGGGATGTTTTCATGCGCCAGCGCCAGGGCTTCTTCGCCGCCGCGGCCGAAAATATAGGGATCGCCGCCCTTCAGCCTGACGACGCGGCGGCCGTCGCGCGCCAGCCGCACCAAAAGGGCGGTGATGTCATCCTGTTTCATCGACGGTTTGCCGCCGCGCTTGCCAGCAAAGAAAAGCTCGGCATTTTCGGCGACGGCGACGACATCGGATGAGACCAGCGCGTCGTAGACCAGCGCATCCGCCTCGGCCAAAGCCGCCAGCACTTCGAGCGTCAGGCAACCGGGGTCGCCGGGGCCGGCGCCGGCCAGCCAGACATGGCCAGGCTCCAGCCGGCGCGGCTTGAAGTTCAGCCGGGACAAGGCTTTTTCGAGCGTAGCGTTTTCGCCGGTGTTTTTGTTGCTGCCGCTCACAATCCGTCCCGTCCGCGAAAACGCCGCTGGTAGTGGGCGTCGTACAATGAACTCTCGCCAAAGCCTTCGGCTGCCAGCGAGCGGCCGACGAAGATGATCGCCGTGCGCTCCATCGGATCGGCGGCGAGCAGCGCCTCGATGGTCGCCAGCGTACCGGTCAGCACACGCTCGTCCGGCCAGGAGGCGCGGAAGACGACCGCCACCGGGCAATCCCCGCCATAATGCGGCGTCAGCTCGGCAACGACGCGGTCGATGGCGTGGATGGCCAGATGAATGGCCAGCGTGGCGCCGGTGCGGCCGAAGCCGGCCAGCGTTTCGCCGGGCGGCATTTTTGATGCGCGTCCGGAGATGCGGGTCAGCACCAGGCTTTGCGCGACTTCAGGAATGGTCAGTTCGCGGCGCAATGCGGCGGCGGCAGCGGCGAAGGAGGGGACGCCCGGCGTCAGCGTGTAGGGAATGCCATGCTTTTCCAGCCGGCGGATCTGCTCGGCGACGGCGCTCCACACCGACAGGTCGCCGGAATGCAGGCGGGCGACATCATGGCCCGATTTGTGGGCCGCGACATACTCGGCCTCGATCTCGTCGAGCGACATCGGCGCGGTGTCGATCAGCTTTGTTCCCGGCGCGCAGTGCTGCAGCAATTCGGGCGCGACGATCGAGCCGGCATGCAGGCAGACCGGGCAGCTTGCCAGCAGCCTCGCGCCGCGCAGCGTGATGAGGTCGGCGGCACCGGGACCGGCGCCGATGAAATGGACGGTCATGGCGCATCTCCGCTGATGGCGATGGCGCAGGTGACCGGGCCGAGCACCGTGCGCGGGCCAAGCAGTCTGGCGCCTTTGCCGACGACGGCAAGGGCGGATGCCTCGGAAACCGATGGGGTTCCGGCAACATCCTGCGAGAGGTCGGAATGGCTGAGCGTGTCCGACGAGGCGGCCTGAAGCGTGGCGTCATCGACGACGATGACCGGAAGACTCAGCACGCGGCCAGCGGCGGCGATCGCTTCTTCATCCTTCTTGAACTCGGCAGTCGCCAGTGCCGAAAGCGCCGTCATCGTCAGGCCATGAGTCTCCAGCGCGGTTTCGATCGCGGCAAGCACGTCTTCGACGCTCACGCCTTTTCGGCTGCCGATGCCCGCGACCATCATGGCTTCACCCAGCTCCATTGGGTCACTGGCATGGCCGGCCGCCAGGCCTGCATCGCGCCGACCGGCGATGCGCGAGAGATGGCGATGCGGGTGAGATCGCCGCCAAGCGAGACATGGCGGGCGAGAAGCAAGGTTTCCATCTCCAGCGTCACCGCATTGGCGACGAGGCGGCCACCGGGGCGCAGGGACTTGATGGCGGCGTTCAAGACGCCGGCATCGCTGCCGCCGCCGCCGATGAAGATCGCGTCCGGCGTGTCCAGCCTGGCAAGTGCCTTGGGGGCGCTGCCTTCCACCACGACAAGGCCGGGAACGCCGCAGACGGCCGCGTTGCGGCCAATGCGGGCGGCGCGGATCGGATCGGCCTCGATGGCAATGGTGCGCATGGAAGGGTGGGCCAGCATCCATTCGATGCCGATGGAACCGGAACCGGCGCCGATGTCCCACAGCAATTCGCCGCGCCGCGGCGCCAGCGCCGACAGTGTGATGGCGCGGACTTCGCGCTTGGTGATCTGGCCGTCATGGTCGAACAGATGATCGGCAAGGCCTGATGTGAGCGGCAGGACGCGCGCGTCCGGACCGGATTCAACTTCGACCGCCAGAACGTTGAGTGGATTGATGTTTTCGAGATCGAAGGCATCGGCGCGGATCGTGCGGTGGTCCTCGCTTGGCCCACCCAACGCCTCCAGGATCGTCAGCCGCGATGCGCCGAAGTCGAGTTCGGTGAGCAGGCGCGCTATTGCAGCGGGGGCTTCGGCATCCGAGGTCAGTGCCAAAATGCGCGCGCGTGGCTGCAGCAGCGGCCGGATCAGGTCGAGCGGCCGGCCGTGCAGCGAGACGGTCTCGATGTCCTGCAGCGCCCAGCCAAGGCGCGCGGCCGCCAGCGAAACGGCCGACGGTGCGGGGATGACATGCATCTCCTGTTGCTTGACCTTGCGCGCGAGGGTGGCGCCGACGCCGTGGAAGAACGGATCGCCTGAAGCGAGCACGCAGACGCGCCTGTCGGCAAGCGCCAGCACGTCAGCCATCTCGGCATCGAAAGGAACCGGCCACGGGTGCGGCTCGCCCTTGGCGAAGGAAGCGACCAGCGCCAGGTGCCGCTTGCCGCCGAAGATGATCTCCGCCTCGGCAATCCGCTGCTTGGCCTCGTCGCCGAGACCCGCTAAACCGTCCTCGCCGATGCCGACGATTGTGAGCCATTTTGGGGTGAGCTTGGCACCGCGCGGACCTTCAGCAGGCATGATGATCCACCGTATTCTGATCCTCGGCGGCACCACCGAAGCCCGGCAACTGGCCGGAAAACTGGCGGCGCGCGCCTCGATCACGCTGTCGCTGGCTGGCCGCACTGAAAGCCCGGTCGCGCAAGGCGTGCCGGTGCGAACGGGGGGCTTTGGCGGTGCCGATGGATTGGCCGATTATTTGCGGAAAGAGCCTATCGACCTGCTGATCGACGCGACGCACCCCTATGCGGCGCAGATTTCCGCCAATGCGGCGCAAGCCGCCCGCGTGGCCGGTGTGCCGATCCTTGCGCTGCGACGCCCCGGCTGGGAGCCTGTCGAAGGCGACCGCTGGACTGAGGTCATTACATCCGGCGATGCCGCGCGAGCGCTTGGACTGGCGCCGCGCCGTGTTTTCCTGGCGCTGGGCCGGCAAGAGGTCGCTGCTTTCGAAGCTGCGCCCCAGCATCATTATCTCGTCCGCAGCGTCGACGCGATCGAGCCCAAGCTTGCCGTGCCGGATGCGAGCTATCTTCTGGCCCGTGGCCCGTTTCGTGAGGCGGAGGAACGCGCGCTGCTCGAAAAGCAACGCATCGATGTCGTCGTGTCCAAGAACAGCGGCGGCGAAGCGACTTATGGCAAGATCGCCGCGGCGCGGGCGCTTGGCCTCGAGGTGGTCATGATCCAACGGCCAGTCTTGCCGGATGTTCCAGCGGCTGAAAGCGTTGAAGCGCTGACCATGATGGTCGATCATTTTGTCCGCCCCGTGGACGAGCGCGGTGTGTAGACCAGCGCCGGCTTCTCCGCGCGCTTGATGATCCTGGTTTCCGGTGAGCCGATGATGATGCAGGTCGCCATATCGGCTTTTTCAGCCTCGACATCGGCCAGCAGGTAGACCTCGATGCGCTCATCCGGGCGGCCGGCGGCGCGGCCGAAAATCACCGGTGTGGTGCCGGGCAGGATCGCGGTGAGGCACTCGAAGGCGCGGCCGAGCTGCCAGGGGCGCGCCTTGCTGATCGGGTTATAGAGCGCGATGACGAAGCCGGCGCCGGCTGCCGCCAGCAGGCGCAGTTCGATCAGCTCCCATGGCTTCAGATTGTCGGACAGCGAGATGGCGCAGAAATCATGGCCGAGCGGCGCGCCGATGCGGGCGGCGACCGCCAGCATGGCGGTGATGCCGGGCACCACAGCGACATCGACCGCGCGCCATTCGGCCGGGCCGGCCTCGATCGCCTCGCAGACGGCCGCCGCCATGGCGAACACGCCGGGATCGCCACCGGAAACCACCGCGACGTCGTGGCCCTCGGCGGCTTTGATCAGTGCGTCCTTGGAGCGGGCGAGTTCCTCGCGATTGTCGGAAGCGACGCGGGTCTGTTCCGGGCGCAATTCCAGCCGGTCGAGATACGGTTTGTAGCCGTAAAAGAATTTCGCCTCGGCGACGGCGCGGCTGGCTTCCGGAGTGACTTGATCGGCATTGCCGGGCCCAAGGCCGATGACAGTGAGACGGCCGCTCATGCCTGCGCTCCCACGGCGCCGGGGCGGCCGGACCAGCCGGCGACCAGCACGATGGCGAAATAGGGCGCCTTGTCGTCCGGCTTGTCGGCCAGCTTCATCGACACGCTGCCGGCCATGGTGCCGCGCTCGACATAGACGGCGCGCGACAGCTTGGCCGTAGCCTCCAGCGCCCGCCTGATCTTTGGCAGGTTACGGCCGACCTTCATGATGACGGCGGCATCGGTGTCAGCCAGCCGGCGCGTCAGCTCGAACTCGCTCATCGTGCCGGGCAGCACGGTCAGCACGTCATCGCCCTGGACGATCGGGATACCAGTCTGCGACCAGCAGCCGGACATGGCGGTTACGCCGGGAATGACTTCGGTGGGGAAGCGATGGGCGAGGCGCACATGCAGATGCATGTAGGAGCCGTAGAAAAGCGGGTCGCCCTCGGACAGCACCGCAACCATCCTGCCTGCCTGGAGGTGCTCGGCGACCTTCTCGGCCGACTCCTCGTAGAAAGCCGTGATCTGCGAGCGGTAGTCGTCGTGATCCTTGTCGATTTCGGTGGTGACGGGATAGAGCAGCGGCAATTCCGTCATTTCAGGCCGGAACTGCGCTTCGACGATGGCGCGCGCATTGCTGTTGTTGCCGCGCTTGGCGAAATAGGCCACGACATCGGCTTCCGCCAAGGCCCGCGCGGCTTTCAGGGTCAGTAGTTCGGGGTCGCCGGGACCGGTGCCGACGCCGACGAGACGGCCTTTGGGAAGCGCGTTCACAGGCCCGGCCTCGCCAATGAATTGAGCGCTGCGGCGGTCATGGCGCTGCCGCCGAGACGGCCACGCACGATGGCATAGGGAACGCCGTAGGAATTCTCGGCCAGCGCGTCCTTCGATTCGGCAGCACCGACGAAGCCGACCGGCATGCCGATGATGGCCGCAGGCTTCGGCGCGCCGTCGCGCAGTTTTTCCAATAGATAGAACAGCGCGGTCGGTGCATTGCCGATGGCAACCACCGAGCCCGCCATGCGCTCGCCCCACAAATCGATCGCGGCGGCCGAACGGGTGTTGCCGATTTCCTTGGCAATGTCGTGCGTGCGCGGATCGCGCAAGGTGCAGATCACCTCGTTGCCGGCCGGCAGCCTGGCGCGGGTGACGCCATGCGAGACCATTTCCGCGTCGCAGAAAATTGGCGCGCCCGCCGCCAAAGCGGTGCGGGCAGCGGCAACCAAATCCGTGGAGAACACAAAATGACTTGAAGATTCGACCTGGCCGCAGGCATGGATCATGCGGATGGCGACATCGGCCTCGGCCTCGGAGAAGCGCGACAGATCGGCCTCGGCGCGGATAATGGCGAAGGAGCGCTCGTAGATCGCCGTGCCGTCATGGATGTAGTCGTAGGCGGCCATGCTCATTTCCGTTTTTCAGTTTGGGCCTGTCGGTAAGCCTCGGCAATACCGGCCGGCCCGAGCCTTGCCAGGCAAGCGGCGGCGGTTTCGCCTTGATATCGTGTGCTGCGGATCATTGCCGCGACGCGGCCGATGCCGCGCGCGGCGTCATAGCCCGGCCTGTAGCCGGCAGGAAGAGCCTTTGCCGTCGCGTTCACGACAAGTCCGGCTCCGTTTTCGCCGCCGACGATCGTCAGCGCCGCCGGGCCGGGGTGGGCGCAACCCTTGGCGCAGCCGGAAATGTGCAGGGTGAAGTCGAGGATGTCGGCGTTTTCAGTGGCAATCGTCTCGGCAATGTCGCGCGTGGCGATGCGGCCGGAGGCGCAGGCCGGCGTGCCGGGGCAAGCGGCTATGCGCGTGCGCGGGTCGGTGGGGGCGGTGACGAAGCCGAGGGCGGTGGCGGTGTGTTGGAGGGGGTGGTTGGCTGCCGGTGGCTGACCGAGGAAGAGCAGGGCGCGGCCGGGGGCTAGGCGGATTTCTGAGGTGCCGAGGGCGAGGGCGTGTTGGGCGAGAGCGATTAGCTTGTCGGCCGGCATGCTGCCGTAGGGGAGGGCAATGCCGAGGGCGGTGGCGTCGCCGGCTAAGGGGAAAAGGCCGATAGGTTTACGCGAGGCGCCCCCCTCTGTCCTGCCGGACATCTCCCCCTCAGGGGGGGAGATCGGCAGCTTAGGCGCCGGCTTTTCCTTACCAACACCGGCGATTGGCGAAACCATCGGTGGCAGCGTAATCTCCCCCCTTGAGGGGGAGATGTCTGGCAGGACAGAGGGGGGCGCCTCGCGCAAACTTGTCGAGCATAGCCAACCCGCCAGAGACACCAACTGCCTCTCAGTCAAATCCCTCGCATGAGCCTCGCGGCCTTTTTCGGCAACCATTCTTAGGGCCGCGACGGTGATGTCGCACGCCGAGCCTTCATCGGCAGTGACAAGTGGCCTCCCATTCCACCCATCACCCGCGACAGACACCCGCCACCGAACTCCTGCATCGACCCGCACTGCAGCAAGCCGAACATCGGCCGTCACCGAATCCAGCCCAAGTTGCCCACCGCCATCGACAATCACCGAAACCTTCGGCCCCAACCGTTGCGCAAGCCTAGCTTCTTCGATTGCAGCCCTGATCCGTTCAGCCAGTGGCCGGGGATCGGCAATCTCCTGCGGGTCGATGCCGGCCAGCGGGCCGGTCTCGACCGGCACGCCGGTGCGTACTGCGATATCAAGCGCATCGACCTCCGCCGCCAGCCGCGCCGCGCTGTCCGTGGTCAGCCCGCGTATCTGGAGGCTGCCGCGCGCGGTGACTTCCATGATGCCGTTGCCATGCCGCAAAGCGGATTCGCAGAGTCCAATCAAAAGCTTCGGCGACAATCCTCCAGAAGACGGGCCTCCAGAAGACGGGCCTCCAGAAACCGGGTTGAGCCGCACCAGCAGGCCGTCGCCGGTTTGCATCGGCGCGGACAAAGCCGGACAGGCGCCGCGACGCGAGAAGGCGTTCATGCCGCCACCCCAAGCGCTTCGGCCTCGGCAATCAGGGCTGTGAGATCGTCATCGACGGAGTTGCGCAGGGGATGCCAGAGGCCACGTCGTCGCGCCGACAGGAAGCGCTCGGCGATGACTTTGGCAGCGGCGGGGTTCTCGCGCAGGATGAAGGCGCGGACCATGGGATCGCCGAGATAGGCATCGTGCACTGCCTCGATCAGCGTGCCCGAAATGGCATGCGTGGTTTCGGCGAAGCCGACCAGCCGGTCGACGGTTTCGGCAAATTCGGAGGCGCCACGCGGGCCGTGACGCATCTGTCCCGATATGAAGCGAGGATTGACGGCGCGGGCGCGCACCACCCGCGATACGGCCTCACTGAGCGAGCGTGGCCTCGGCTTTTGCGGGTCCGTGGTGTCGAGCACGATGACGTCGGCATTCCTGCCGAGCGCCGCAAGTGCTGCGGAAAAGCCGCCGATGAAGGCGACGTCGGCGGAGCCTTCGAGGATGTCGCGGCCGGGGTCGTCGCCGGTGTGGACGAGAAGATCGGCCTCGGCGATGCGGGTTTCGAAGGCGCCGGGCGCCGAGATGCCTTCGCCTTCTGCGCCGCCATAGGCGTGCGATGTGGCGTCGAGATAGGCGCGGCCGATTTCTTCGCGTGCTGCCCAGTCCCCACTCGACAGCAGATCCTCGATGCCGGCGCCGTATGTGCCGGGCGAGGTGCCGAAGATGCGCGGGCTGATCTTGCCGTCAGCGCGGGTTTTGGCCGCGAGCGGGTTTTCCGAGTCCTCCTCGTCGCGGGCGGCAACTGCGTTGGCGGCGGCATCGATCAGCGCGATCTGGGTCGGGAACATGTCGCGGAACAGGCCTGATATGCGCCAGGTGACATCGACGCGCGGCCGGCCGAGCGTGGCCGGCGGCAGCACTTCGATGCCGGTGATGCGGCCGGTCGCCGAATCCCATTGCGGCCGGCAGCCCATCAGAGCCAATCCTTGCGCGATCTCCTCGCCGCCGGTGCGCAGTGATGCCGAGCCCCACAGGTCGATGACCAGCGAGCGCGGCCAGTCGCCATGCGATTGCATGTAGCCGCGCACCACCTCCTCCGCCGCTGCCTTGCCCAGATCATAGGCGGTCGGCGTCGGCATGGTGCGTGGGTCCGAGGTGAACAGGTTGCGGCCGGTGGGCAGAACGTCCGAGCGACCCCGCGCGGGCGCGCCGGCTGGGCCGGCCTTGACATGGCGGCCATCAAGCGCGGCGAACAGCGCTGTCTTCTCGCATTCGGCACTTTGGCGGCGCAGGGCGTCGGGCTCGTCGTCGGGCGCGCGGCCATAGATATGCAGCCCGTCCTTGATGGCGAAATCCTTGAGGTCGCAGAGCCAAGCGTCGATGCGGCGCAGCGCTTCGTCGGGTGCGTCGGTCGTGGCGACGCCGGCTTCGGAGGCGAAACCGGTCTTTTGCGCGGTGTCGACGATCAGCTTCGCCAGACGATCTCGGCGGCGGCGGTCGAGCCCGTCGGCCTGGGCGTATTCATCGACCAGCCGCTCGAGCTTGTGTTGGTTTTCGTCGAGCCCGGCGCCGGTCAGCGGCGGTGGCAGATGGCCAAGGGTGACGGCGGCGATGCGGCGCTTGGCTTGCGCCGCTTCGCCTGGGTTGGAGACGATGAAGGGATAGACGACGGGCAAGGCGCCGGTGACGATCTCGGGAAAGCAGTTCTCCGAAAGCGCAACGGTCTTGCCCGGCAGCCATTCCAGCGTGCCATGGGCGCCGACATGGACCAGCGCGTGGACGCCGAGCGACTTGCGCAGCCATAGGCCAAAGGCGATCAGCGCACGGCGTGGGGGTAAAGTCGGGTCGTGGTAGTCGGCCCGGCGGTCGGCGGAGCGGCCGCGATCCGGGGCGAGGGCGATGGTGATGTTGCCGAAGGTGGCGGCGCGGAAGGGGAAGCTTCCGCGCGAGGGGGTCTCGCACAGCCCTAAGTCATCTTCTGCTGTCCCCCAAGCGGCTTCTACCGCTGTAATCGCACCCGTCGGCAATTCTGTCGAAAGAGCGAGATAATCGTCCAGCCTCAGCCCATCGCCGCTTAACCCCAGCAGCCCCAGCAACTCACGCGGCGTCTCCGGAATCTCCTCAACCCCGTAGCCCTGATCCCGCAGGTCCTGCAGAATGGCCAGCACGCTGGACGGCACGTCGAGGCCGACGGCATAGCCGGTGCGGCCGGGGGCGCTGGGATAATCCGGCATCAGGATCGCCAGCTTGCGCTCGGCGCGGGGCGTCTCCTGCAGGCGGATAAAGGCCGCGACGCGGTCAGCCACTTGCGCCACGCGATCCGGTTCCGGCCGGTTGGCGAAAGCGCGGTGGCCAAGTGCTGGATCGATCTCGCTCTCGCCCTTGAAGGAAATGGCGCCGGCCAGGATGCGGCCGTCGAGCTCGGGCAGCACGACATGCATGGCAAGGTCGGCGGGCGCCAGGCCGCGCTGGTTGTTCTCCCAGATGTCGCGGCGGGTGGTGGCGACGATGACCTGGAAGACCGGCACGCCGGCGCGGTCGAACAAGGTCTCATTGCCGGGTTCGGCACCGGACGCGAAAGCGGTAGCGGTGATGATGGCGGCGGGTTTCAGTGAGGCGAGTGCTGTTTCCACGAACGCCAGGGATGCCGGGTCCTTGAGGCTGGAGACGAAGATGGGGACTGGGTTGATGCCGCGCTGTCGCAGAGCTTCAAAAAGTGCGTCGATCGGCGCGACATCGGCGGCCAGCAGCATCGAGCGGTAGAACAGGATAGGCACGACCTTTCCCTCCCCCTCGAGGGGAGGGTGGCCCGCAGGGCCGGGTGGGGTCGGTACGACCGGACGCGGCGTTTCTTTGAGTCGGCGCGCTTCGGAGAGGACCCCACCCCCGGCCTGCGGCCGGACCCTCCCCTCGAGGGGGAGGGGGACGACGCCACGTCCGGGTTCGTAGTAGCCAGCTTTGGGCACGGCGACCGGTTCGACGAAAGACGCATCCGACCCCGCCAGCCGCGCCAATCTCCGCACCAGCGCGCTCATATTCGCCGGGCCGCCCTCGCGGAAATAGTCGAGCAGGCCGTCCAACTCTTCGCGCGGCAGCGTGGAGGCTTCGATCAGGCGCAAATCCTCGTCGCGGCATTCGCCGGGCAGCAGCGCCAGTTTTATGCCGCGTTCGCGGGCGGTCGAGGCGAGCTGGTCGCAGCCGTAGCGCCACCAGTCGTAGCCGCCGAGGATGCGCACGAGGATGATCTTGGCGTGGCGGGCGACGCTGTCGATCCAGAGGTCGACGGACATGGGATGGCGCAGGTCACGAAGTGCGGCCAGCCGCATCGAGGGCAGGCGGCCGGCATCGGCCTTCCAGGCTGCCGCCAGTCCGGCGAGGTCGCTGTCGGTGAAGGACAGCGCCACGATATCCGCCGGCGTCTGCCGCAGATCGACCGGCTCGGCGAGGTCGTCGAGCGAGGCGGATGTCGTGGTGAGGATGTGCATCGCGACCCGTGTCCGAAATCAGCCGGCGAGTATACGCTCGATCGCCGGGCGGTTCAGCCCTTTCAGGCCGATGACGACGAGACGCGAGCGGCGGTCGTCCTGCGCAGTCCAGGCGCGGTCATAGTAATGATTGACGCGCGGCCCGACGGCCTGCAGCAAGAGCCGCATCGGCTTGCCGCCGACTTCGACGAAGCCTTTTACGCGCAGCACGTTCTCTTCTTCTGCGACGGTGGCGACGCGCTTTGCCAGCTCGTCCGGATTGGCGATCGAGGCAATGTCGACGATGAAGGTGTCGAAGTCGTCATGCTCGTGGTCGAACGCGCCGTCATGATGGGACTTGCGGTTCTGGATGTCGTCCTCGACGGCGAGACCGAGCCCGAGCAGCACCGAGGGATCGACCTTGCCATGCGATGTCGGCACGATCTTCACCGCGCGGGCGGAGTGTTCGCCAATGATGGTATTGGCGCGGGCGGTGCCGGCGGCGTCCATCAGGTCGCTCTTCGACAGGATGATCAGGTCGGCGCAGGCGATCTGGTCCTCGAACAGTTCTTCCACCGGGTCGTCGTGGTCGAGCGTCTCGTCCCCGGCGCGCTGCGCCTGCAGGGCATCCATGTCGTTGGCGACGCGGCCTTCGGCCAAGGCCGGGCCGTCGACCACGGCAATGACGCCATCGACAGTCACCCGGCTTTTCACGCTCGGCCACTGGAAGGCCTGGACCAGCGGCTTGGGCAGCGCCAGGCCCGAAGTCTCGATCAGGATGTGGTCGACCCTCGGCGTCAGCGACAGGATCTTGTCAAGCGCCGGGACGAAATCATCGGCGACGGTGCAGCAGATGCAGCCATTGGCCAGTTCGACGATGTTTTCCTCCGGGCAGGTGTCGATGCCGCAGCCCTTCAGGATCTCGCCGTCGATGCCGATGTCGCCAAACTCGTTGACGATGATGGCAATGCGCTTGCCGCCGGCGTTTTCCAGGAGATGGCGGACCAGCGTCGTCTTGCCGGCGCCGAGGAAGCCGGTGACGACGGTGCAGGGAACGCGGGAGAGGTTCGCAGACGAATCTGGGGCAGTCATGGTCAGTCCTTCAGCATGTCGAGGGGAGGGATGCGGGCAACGAGGCCACGCTTCAGGCTATCGGGACGGCCACGCCAGGGAATGAGACCGTCGGTCGAGGTGGCGAAAAGCTTGGCGCCCGTGACGAGGTCGGCGCCGCTGGTCTCGGTCAGGTCGCCAAAGACATAGCTCCAGCAGCCGTCGCGCAGGATGGCGGCGCTGAGGCGCCGCTTGCAATTGCCAAGGCATTCGACGCTGCGGATGCGGATGTCGTCGCCGGATGCGGCGCGGCGCGTATCCTCCGCCAGCAATTCGCCGGCGCGAGGATGGGCGTCGGAGCCGGTCTCATCGCGGCAGGAGGCGCAGACGATGATGGTGACGCCGGCCAAGGCATCATCATGGCCGGACGAAATATCCGCTGTGCCAGCCGAAAAACTGCTGTCGTGGTCCAAAGATCGGGCTCCTTGCCCGGAAACCCGCCGGGCGATCGGATTCTATAGTCGCAGACGGCAGGTCTCCTGGCTCGCGGGTCATCGCCTTGGGTAGCCGCCTTCCCGGGAACTCCCAGTGGCTTTCGGCCTTGGCTCTTCGCTTACAGTTGCGGGGACAGCCGCGGATTTGGGATTTTGCCCCGCACCGCATTCCCTCTTAGCTCTTGCCGTTGCGGGCAAGAGACCATCTGAACCGGATTTAGGCTTTTGCGGGCGGCGGTGTCAACGCGAGCTTACGACATGGCGATGTCGGCCAGCGCCGGACCCAAATCGCCGGCCGGGGTCACTTCCATGCGCTCAAGGCCAAGCCAGCCCTGCATCTGCTTCAATTCCTCGAACAGTTCTGCAGCGGTTTCAGGTGGCGCCTTGGGCTCGGCGTAGGCCGCATGGACCCGCAGCACGCTGGCCGGACGATCTGCCTTGAGGTCGACGCGTGCCACGATCCTGTCGCCGAGCAGGAACGGCAGGACATAGTAGCCGTATTGCCGCTTGTCGGCCGGCGTGTAGATCTCGATGCGGTAGTGGAAGTCGAACAGCCGCTCTGTGCGCGAGCGTTCGAAGACGACAGGATCGAACGGCGCCAGCAGGGCGCGGGCCTCGACTTTGCGCGGCAGGCGGGCATCCCGGTGAAGATAGGCCGGCTTGTCCCAGCCTTCGACGCGCATCGGCAGCAATTCGCCGGTTTCAACCAGTTCCTCCAACCGGCCTTTCATATCGGCCGGCGACAGGCGGAAATAATCGCGCAAATCGCCTGAAGTCGCCACGCCGTGGGCGCGGGCGGAAATGCGCAGCAATTCGCGGTGCGCGTCCTCAGGCGTCGGCACCGGCAGATCGAGGACCGCCTGCGGCAGCACGCGCTCGGGCAGATCATAGAAGCGCTCGAAACCGCGACGGTGCGCCGTGGTGATGCGTCCGGCCCAGAACAGCCATTCGAAGGCATGCTTGGCGTGGCTCCAGCCCCACCAGCCGCCCGAGCCTTTCTGGCCTTCGAGCGCGGAAGCGGCGATCGGGCCGCGCTCGGCGACCTGGCGGTAGATCTCCTCGATATAGGCGGCATGTTCGCGGCCCCATTTGGCGAGGCCCAGATACATTTCGTCGCCGCGCTCGGCGCGCTGCATGCGCCAGCGCATCAGCGGGTAGGTCTCGACCGGCAGGAAGGACGCCTCGTGCGCCCAGTATTCGAAAACCGTGCGCTTACGCGTCACGGCCGCGTTGTCGAGCAGCGAGAACGGGTAGGGACCAAGGCGCGAATAGAGCGGCATATAATGAGCGCGCACCACCGCGCTGACGGAATCGATCTGCAGCAGGCCGGTGCGGGAGAGGGTGCGGGCAAAATGCCGGCGGTCGGGCGTGCCGGTCGGGCGGGGATCGAGAAACCCCTGGGCGGCAAGCGCGATGCGACGGGCCGTGGGGAGCGAAATCTTTTCCTTCATGCAGGCATCACTTTGAAGTGTTTTGACCGAGGGTCGAATGGCTGATTCCAACCCATGCTAGCAGGGTTTTGGCGGCATCCATGTCAGGAGAGAAAAGTGGAGTAAAAAGCGAAGGAAATCAAACAGGAGCGGATCGGACCAGTTTGCCGCGATATGCCGTCCAGGTCGGTGTTTTGAACAAGGTTTGACTTGCTTCGCTGGAAGTGCTGCGCTAACCCTCGCCGCGTTGCAGCATAGGCCCTTAAAACGGTTCAGCGGTTAAACTGTCACGCTTCCGCATTAGGGTCCGGTGCTGTAATCAAACTGGATTGGCGCCAACGGAAAGCCGAGCATGAACGCACTCTTGAGCTCATACCTGCCCATCGTCCTGTTCATAGGCGTGGCGCTGGTTGTCGGCCTGGCGCTGCTGGCCGCGCCCTTCCTGGTGGCCTACCGCAATCCCGATCCCGAAAAGCTTTCCGCCTATGAGTGCGGTTTCAACTCGTTCGACGACGCCCGCATGAAGTTCGACATCCGTTTCTACCTGGTGTCGATCCTGTTCATCATCTTCGACCTGGAAGTGGCCTTCCTGTTTCCGTGGGCGGTGTCGTTTTCGAAGATCGGCATGCTCGGTTTCTGGTCGATGATGGTGTTTTTGGCGGTGCTGACCATCGGCTTTGCCTATGAATGGAAAAAAGGAGCGCTGGAATGGGATTGAACGACAGTTCAGGCACCCTCGTCGCGCCGAAGCCCAAGGGTATTATCGATCCCAACACCGGCAGGCCGGTGGGGGAGGACGATCCCTTCTTCCTCGAGATCAACAACGAGTTGGCCGACAAGGGCTTTTTGGTCACTTCGACCGAGGCGCTCATCACCTGGGCGCGCAGCGGGTCGCTGATGTTCATGACGTTCGGCCTCGCTTGCTGCGCGGTCGAGATGATCCACACCTCGATGCCGCGCTATGATTCGGAGCGGTTCGGCGTCGCGCCGCGCGCGTCCCCGCGCCAGTCCGACATCATGATCGTCGCCGGCACGCTGACCAACAAGATGGCGCCGGCGCTGCGCAAGGTCTACGACCAGATGCCGGAACCGCGCTACGTCATATCGATGGGCTCCTGCGCCAATGGCGGCGGCTACTACCACTACTCCTATTCGGTGGTGCGCGGCTGCGACCGCATCGTGCCCGTCGATATCTATGTGCCCGGCTGCCCGCCGAGCGCCGAAGCGCTGCTCTACGGCATTCTTCTCTTGCAGAAGAAGATCCGCCGCACCGGCACGATCGAACGGTAAATCCATGACCGCATCCCTGAGCGAACTGTCGAACTATCTCGGCGAGAAGCTGATCGGCCGCGTGAACGAGGCTGATATCGCCTATGGCGAACTCACCATCCGCGTCGAGCCGCGCGATCTGGTCGAGGTCATGACCTTCCTGCGCGACGATGCGCGCTGCCAGTTCATCTCGATCATCGACGTCTGCGGCGCCGACTATCCGTCGCGGGCCAAGCGCTTCGACGTCGTCTATCATCTGTTGTCGCCGAAGCAGAATGTGCGCATCCGCATCAAGGTGCAGGCCGACGAGGAAACCATGGTGCCATCGATCACCGGCGTCTTTCCCGGTGCCGACTGGTTCGAGCGCGAGACCTACGATCTCTACGGCGTGCTGTTTTCGGGCCATCCCGATTTGCGCCGCCTGTTGACCGACTATGGTTTCGAAGGCCATCCGCTGCGCAAGGATTTCCCGCTGACCGGCTTCGTCGAGGTGCGCTACGACGACGAGGCCAAGCGCGTTATCTATGAGCCGGTCGAGCTCAAGCAGGAATTCCGCAATTTCGATTTTTTGTCCCCGTGGGAAGGTACGGATTACGTGCTGCCGGGTGACGAGAAGGCAAAGCAGTAAATGGCTGAAACTTCGGTCCGCAACTTCAACATCAATTTCGGCCCGCAACACCCTGCGGCGCACGGCGTTTTGCGCCTTGTGCTGGAGCTGGACGGCGAAGTCGTCGATCGCGTCGATCCGCATATCGGGCTCTTGCATCGCGGCACCGAAAAGCTGATCGAGGCCAAAACCTACCTGCAGGCGATTCCCTATCTCGACCGGCTCGACTATTGCGCGCCGATGAACCAGGAGCACGCCTTCGCGCTTGCCGCCGAGCGCCTGCTCGGCATCGAAGTGCCGAAGCGCGGCCAGCTGATCCGCGTTCTCTACTGCGAAATCGGCCGCATCATGTCGCACATCCTCAATGTGACGACGCAGGCGATGGACGTCGGCGCGCTGACGCCGCCGCTGTGGGGCTTCGTCGAGCGCGAAAAGCTGATGGTGTTCTATGAGCGCGCCTCGGGTTCGCGCATGCATGCCGCTTACTTTCGCCCCGGTGGCGTCCATCAGGATCTGCCGCAGAAATTGGTCGAGGACATCGGCAAGTGGATCGACCCGTTCCTGAAGTCGATCGACGACCTCGATCAGCTGCTGACCGGCAACCGCATCTTCAAGCAGCGCAATGTCGACATCGGCATCGTCTCGCTGGCCGATGCCTGGGCCTGGGGTTTTTCGGGCGTGATGGTGCGCGGTTCGGGTGCTCCCTGGGACCTGCGCAAGTCGCAACCCTATGAATGCTATTCGGAAATGGATTTCGACATTCCGATCGGCAAGAACGGCGACTGCTTCGACCGGTACCTCGTGCGCATGGAAGAAATGCGCCAGTCTGCGAAGATCATGCGCCAGTGCGTCGATCTCCTGCTCGGCAAGGAAAGCACCGGGCCGGTGTCGAACCTCGACGGCAAGGTGGTGCCGCCCAAGCGCCAGGCGATGAAGCGCTCGATGGAAGCGCTGATCCATCACTTCAAGCTCTACACCGAGGGTTATCGCGTGCCGGCCGGCGAGGTTTACGCCGCGGTCGAGGCGCCGAAGGGCGAATTCGGCGTCTATCTGGTTTCCGACGGCTCCAACAAGCCCTACCGCTGCAAGCTGCGCGCGCCGGGTTTCGCGCATCTGCAGGCGATGGATTTCCTCTGCCGCGGCCACATGCTGGCCGACGTCACCGCCGTTCTCGGCTCCCTCGACATCGTGTTTGGTGAGGTCGATCGCTAAATGTCAGTCCGCCGTCTCGCAGAAGCCAGCGTCCAGCCAGCATCCTTCGCCTTCAACCGGGCGAACGCGGCTGCGGCGAAGCAATGGATCAAGAAGTACCCGAAGGGCCGTGAGCAGTCGGCCATCATTCCCTTGCTGATGATAGCGCAGGAGCAGGAAGGCTGGGTGACGAAGGCGGCCATCGAGACGATTTCCGACATGCTCGGCATGCCGCGTATCCGCGGGCTCGAAGTCGCGACCTTCTACACGCAGTACCAGTTGAATCCGGTCGGCACGCGTGCGCATATCCAGGTCTGCGGCACCACGCCCTGCATGCTGCGCGGTTCGGAAGCGCTGATGGATGTGTGCCGCTCCAAAATCCATCACGACCAGTTCCACGCCAACGACAAGGGCACCTTGTCCTGGGAAGAGGTCGAATGCCTTGGCGCCTGCGTCAACGCGCCGATGGTCATGATCTTCAAGGACACGTTCGAGGATCTGACGCCGGAACGCCTGGCTGAAATCATCGATCTCTATGACGCCGGCAAGGGTGCTTCGGTGGAACCGGGGCCGCAGAACGGCCGCACCGGCTCCGAGCCGGCCTCCGGCCTCACCACGCTGAAGAGCGAAAAGGCGATCCTCAAGTCGACCCGCGAAAGGGAGGCCAGGGAGGCCGCCAAGGCCGCCAGGGCGGCGCCCGACGCGATCATCGCGGCGCCTGTGCCGGGGCCGGCCGCGGCCCCTGTCGCACCGTCCAACACCAGCAAGCCGAAGACCGACGCCCCTGAAACCAGCCCGGCATTGAAGACGCCTTCAAAAACCAAGGTCGCGCCGGCGGTTGAAAAGGCGGCGAGCGTTGCCGCGCCGCTGCATTCGGCCGCCAACGCCAACAAGGCGGACTCCAAGGTCGAGCAGGTTTCCAAGCAGCGCAGCGGTCCGATAACCAAGGCCGAGCCGGCATCCGCCTTCAAGGCGCCGGAGGTCAAGGTGCCGGCGGCCAAGCCGGCCAAACCGTCGCTCGGGGACAAAAACCGTCCGGCCGGAATCGATAAACCGGCACAGGTCGACGACCTCAAGCTGATCTCCGGCGTCGGCCCCAAGATCGAGGGCATCCTGCATACGCTCGGCATTTTCACCTTCGCGCAGGTCGCGTCGTGGAAGAAGGCCGAACGCGAGTGGGTGGATGGCTATCTCTCTTTCCAGGGCCGCATCGATCGCGACGACTGGGTCAAGCAGGCCAAGGCGCTCGCCAAGGGTGGCGTCGCCGAATACATCCGCGTCTTCGGCAAGAAGCCGGTCTGAGGGACGAAAAATGCTTCAGGACAAAGACCGCATCTTCACCAATATTTACGGCCTGTTCGACAAGTCGCTGGCCGGCGCGATGGCGCGCGGCGCCTGGGACAACACGCCCGGCATCGTTGCCAAGGGGCGCGAATGGATCGTCAACGAGATGAAGGCGTCGGGCCTGCGCGGCCGCGGCGGCGCCGGCTTCCCGACCGGTCTCAAATGGTCGTTCATGCCCAAGCAGAGCGATGGCCGGCCGAGCTATCTCGTCATCAACGCCGACGAATCCGAGCCCGGCACCTGCAAGGACCGCGACATTCTGCGCAACGACCCGCACACGCTGGTCGAGGGCGCGCTGCTTGCCGGCTTCGCCATGGGCGCGATTGCCGCCTACATCTATGTGCGCGGCGAGTTCATCCGCGAGCGCGAGGCGCTGCAGCGCGCGATCGAGGAGGCCTATGAGGCCAAGCTGATCGGCAAGAACAACACCTCCGGCTATGATTTCGACATCTACATGCACCACGGCGCCGGCGCCTATATCTGCGGCGAGGAGACTGCACTCCTCGAAAGCCTCGAAGGCAAGAAGGGCCAGCCGCGGCTGAAGCCGCCATTCCCGGCCAATGTCGGCCTCTATGGCTGCCCGACCACGGTCAACAATGTCGAATCGATCGCGGTCGCGCCGACCATCCTGCGCCGCGGTGCGGCCTGGTTCTCGTCCTTCGGCCGGCCCAACAATGTCGGCACCAAGCTGTTTTGCATCTCCGGCCACGTCAACAATCCGTGCACGGTCGAAGAGGCGATGTCGATTCCGTTCCGCGAGCTCATCGAGACGCATTGCGGCGGCATTCGCGGCGGCTGGGACAATCTTTTGGCGGTCATACCGGGCGGCGCCTCGGTGCCGCTGGTGCCGGCCGAGCAGATCATCGACACGCCGATGGATTTCGACGCGCTGCGCGACCTCAAATCCGGCCTTGGAACCGCGGCTGTCATCGTCATGGACAAGTCGACCGATGTCGTGAAGGCGATCGCGCGGCTTTCCTACTTCTACAAGCACGAGAGCTGCGGCCAGTGCACGCCATGCCGCGAAGGCACCGGCTGGATGTGGCGGGTGATGGAACGGCTGGTGCGCGGCGAGGCGCAGAAGCGCGAGATCGATATGCTGCTCGACGTCACCAAGCAGATCGAGGGCCATACGATCTGCGCGCTTGGCGACGCGGCGGCATGGCCGATCCAGGGACTGATGCGGCATTTCCGCGGCGAAGTGGAGCGGCGCATCGACGAGTTTTCGCGCAATGCGCACCGGGCCGAGCCTGTGATGGTGGCGGCGGAATAGAAGAATGTTTACGCGGGCGGAAGTCCGCAGCGAAGGGCGGGGCGAACGAAGAAACGACCAGGAGAACTCTATGGCGCCGTATTCGAACCCGCTGATGCCCAATTTGGACCAGATCGAGAAGATGAACCAGGACTTGACCAGGATGATGCCGAAGGAGATGGCCAGCGCCGTCAACCTTTTCGTGCATCCTGTGGCGGGTGCGGCGGCGATGTCGGCGCTTGGCCTCGGGCTCGCCAATCATGCTTTCGGCGTCTGGCTGGGCGCGCTTTCAGGCGCAGCAGAAGCCTCGCAGCGGCTGCTGCAGCCGATCGTCGATGATTTCGAGGCGCGCGTCGCGCAGTTCGAAGATCCAAGTCCTTCCTCCACCAAGGCACGGGCGACGGCGAAAACCATGATCGCCGAGGCGCAGTCCTTCGCCCGGGAGGTCACCGATATTGCCGCCAAGGAAGCCGCCACTGCCGTGCCGGCCGCAAACGCCGCTCCGGCGACAAGCGGCGCCGGCGATGCGCTGATGCCCGATGATTTCAGGCAGCCCAACGCCATGGAGAAGCCGGCCATTCCGGCAGATCTCAAGGCCATCTCGGGCATCGGGCCGAAGCTGGAAAAGGTTCTCAACGGCCTCGGTATCTGGACCTATGCCCAGATCGCGGCATGGACGCCGCAAGAGGTTGCCTGGGTCGAGGATTATCTGTCGCTCGGCGGCCGTATCGGCCGCGACGATTGGACAGCCCAAGCGGCGGCGCTCGCCGTCAAGTGAATGAAATGCCTGACGTGGTCTCGACCGCGTCCGGACAAAGAGATTGCGGGAACTCCGCAGGGGTTTGAGGCGAATGGCAAAGCTCAAGGTCGACGGGAAAGAGATCACTGTACCCGACCACTACACGCTGCTGCAGGCGGCGGAAGACGCTGGCGCGGAAGTGCCGCGCTTCTGCTTCCATGAGCGGCTCTCGATCGCCGGCAATTGCCGCATGTGCCTGATCGAGGTGAAGGGCGGGCCGCCCAAGCCGCAGGCCTCCTGCGCCATGAACGTGCGCGACCTGCGTCCCGGGCCGAATGGCGAGGCGCCGGAAATCTTCACCAACACGCCGATGGTCAAGAAGGCCAGGGAAGGCGTGATGGAGTTCCTGCTGATCAACCATCCGCTGGATTGCCCGATCTGCGACCAGGGCGGCGAATGCGACCTGCAGGACCAGGCGATGGCGTTCGGCGTCGATTCCTCGCGCTATCACGAGAACAAGCGCGCGGTCGAAGACAAATACATCGGACCGCTGGTCAAGACGGTGATGAACCGCTGCATCCACTGCACGCGCTGCGTCCGCTTCACCACCGAAGTCGCCGGCATCTCCGAACTGGGCCTGATCGGCCGTGGCGAGGATGCCGAGATCACCACCTATCTCGAACAGGCGATGACGTCGGAGCTGCAGGGCAATGTCATCGACCTTTGCCCGGTCGGCGCGCTGACCTCGAAGCCATTCGCCTTCCAGGCGCGGCCGTGGGAGCTGACCAAGACCGAATCCATCGATGTGATGGATGCGGTCGGCTCGGCGATCCGTGTCGATAGCCGGGGCCGCGAAGTGATGCGCATCCTGCCGCGCGTCAACGAGGCGGTGAACGAGGAGTGGATCTCCGACAAAACCCGATTTATCTGGGACGGCCTGCGCACGCAGCGTCTCGACCGCCCCTATGTGCGCAAGGACGGCAGGTTGGTTGCCGCCAGCTGGGCCGAGGCCTTCGCCGCGATCAAGGACGCGGTATCGAAGACGGCGCCCGAAAAGATCGGCGCTATCGCGGGCGATCTCGCCGCCGTCGAGGAAACCTATGCGCTCAAGCTGCTGATGGCTTCGCTCGGCTCGAAGAATACCGATTGCCGCCAGGATGGCGCCGCACTCGACCCGGCGCTCGGCCGTGCGAGCTACATCTTCAACCCGACCATCGAAGGAATCGAGCAGGCCGATGCGGTGCTGATCATCGGCGCCAATCCGCGCTATGAAGCCTCGGTGCTCAACGCCCGTATCCGCAAGCGCTGGCGGATCGGCAATCTGCCGGTCGGCGTCATCGGCGATGTCGGCGATACCCGCTACGACTACGAACAGCTGGGCGCCGGACCGGATTCGCTGAAGGATTTGGCCGACGGCAACGGCAAGTTCTTCCAGACGCTGAAGAAGGCGACACGCCCTCTGATCATCGTTGGCCAGGGCGCGCTGGCGCGTGCCGATGGCGCGGCCGTGCTCGGACAGGCGGCCAAGCTCGCCGCCGCCGTAAACGCTGCCCGCGCTGACTGGAACGGCTTTGCCGTGCTGCACAACGCGGCCGGACGTGTCGGCGGCCTCGACCTCGGCTTCGTGCCGGGCGAGGGCGGCAGAAACGTTGCCGGCATGCTGGGCGAAATGGAGCTCCTGTTCCTGCTCGGCGCCGACGAGATCGACATGGCCAAGACCGGCGGCGCTTTCGTCGTCTATATCGGCACGCATGGCGACCAGGGCGCGCACCGCGCCAATGTCATCCTGCCGGCGGCCGCCTACACGGAAAAGTCGGCCACCTACGTCAACACCGAAGGCCGCGTGCAGCAGACCAACCGCGCCGGCTTCGCGCCGGGCGAGGCGCGCGAGGACTGGGCGATCCTGCGGGCGCTGTCGGATGTGCTGGGCAAGAAACTACCGTTCGATTCGCTGCCGCAGCTGCGCGCCAAGCTCTATGGCGAATACCCGCATCTGGCCCGTATCGATCAGGTCGCGGCCGGCAATGCCGAGGATATCGCCGAGGTGGCGAAGCTCGGCGGGCGGCTGAACAAGGGCACCTTCACCTCGCCGGTGACGGATTTCTACCTGACCAACCCGATCGCGCGGGCATCGGCCGTGATGGCGGAATGCTCGGCACTGGCCAAGAGCGGCTTCAAGCAGGCGGCGGAATAAGCATGGACACTTTCTTCTCCTTCTACGTGCTGCCGGCGCTGCTGATCCTGTTGAAGTCGGTCGTGCTGATCGTCGTGCTTTTGATCTTCGTCGCCTACATCCTCTACGCCGACCGCAAGATCTGGGCGGCGGTGCAGTTGCGCCGTGGCCCGAACGTCGTCGGTCCCTGGGGCACGCTGCAAGCTTTCGCCGATCTGTTGAAGTTCGTCTTCAAGGAGCCGGTCATCCCGTCCGGCGCCAACAAGGGCGTGTTCCTGTTGGCGCCGCTGGTGTCGGCCGTGTTGGCGATCTCGGCCTGGGCGGTCATCCCGGTCGATCAGGGCTGGGCGATCGCCAACGTCAATGTCGGCATCCTCTATGTTTTCGCCATCTCCTCGCTCGAGGTCTATGGCGTGATCATGGGCGGCTGGGCCTCCAACTCGAAGTATCCGTTCCTCGGCGCGCTGCGTTCGGCGGCGCAGATGGTGTCCTACGAAGTCTCGATCGGCTTCGTCATCGTCACCGTTCTGCTCACCGCCGGCTCGCTCAACCTCACCGATATCGTGCTGTCGCAGCATGATGGAATTGGTACGCGGCTTGGCCTGCCCAACACGTTCCTCGACTGGAACTGGCTGGCGCTGTTCCCGATGTTCATCATCTTCTTCATCTCGGCCTTGGCCGAGACGAACCGGCCGCCTTTCGATCTGGTGGAAGCCGAATCGGAGCTGGTCGCCGGCCACATGGTCGAATATTCGTCGACGCCGTTCCTTTTGTTCTTCCTCGGCGAGTATGTCGCCATCGTGCTGATGTGCGCGCTGGCCACCATCCTGTTCCTCGGCGGCTGGCTGCCTCCGTTCGACTTCGCGCCGTTCACCTGGGTGCCGGGCGTCATCTGGTTCGTGCTGAAAGTCTGCTTTGTGTTCTTCGGCATCTCCATGGTGAAGGCCTTCGTGCCGCGCTACCGCTACGACCAATTGATGCGGCTTGGCTGGAAAGTGTTCCTGCCGATCTCGCTGTTCATGGTGGTCGCCACCGCCGCCTTCCTCAAGATCACGGGATGGGCATGAGCACAGTTTTCCTTGGCCTGATCGGTGTGATTTGTGGATTGGCGGTTGCGACATTCGGCTACGTCGCTGTTTTGCCATTCGTGCTTAAAAGCCAGGAGAGGCTGCCGGCCGGATATGTGATGCCGATCTTGGGTTGGAATAAGAGCAAGATTGGTGAGATGACCACATTTGCATATCGCTATTTCATGCCGGTTTTTTGGTCCATCTTGGGGGCGATACTGGCAGTAACGACGTTTGGAGCACAACAATGAGCGCTCTTTCCCAAGCCGCCAAATCGCTGCTGCTGCAGGATTTCGTCAGCGCCTTCTTCCTGTCGATGCGCCAGTTCTTCGCGCCGAAGGAGACGATCAACTATCCGCACGAGAAGGGGCCGACCAGCCCGCGCTTCCGCGGAGAGCATGCGCTGCGCCGCTATCCCAATGGCGAGGAACGCTGCATCGCCTGCAAGCTGTGCGAGGCGATCTGCCCGGCGCAGGCCATCACCATCGAGGCCGGCCCGCGCCGCAATGACGGCACGCGCCGCACGGTTCGCTACGACATCGACATGGTGAAGTGCATCTATTGCGGCTTCTGCCAGGAAGCCTGCCCGGTCGACGCCATCGTCGAGGGGCCGAATTTCGAATTCGCGACGGAGACGCGTGAGGAACTCTACTACGACAAGGACAAGCTGTTGGCGAATGGCGACCGGTGGGAGCGCGAGCTGGCGCGCAACATCTCGCTGGACTCGCCCTACCGCTGATATTTGACGCATGGGGCGGGGCAGGGGCCTCGTCCAGAGGATGATCCCGAAAAGTTGCGGACTTTTCGGACCAGATCATGCTCCGGAATACAGAGTGGCCCATGTTTCTTTCGATCGGGCCTTTCAACCCGATCGGAACATGGGCTAGGACAACGCGGCTTTGGAACCGGAGGCGGAACCAGGCCAGAGACAACAAACAGGACGAGCGTCCTGTTCGTACAGGAACCCGGGGGATCCCCAATGTTGAGTGGACTAGAGGCGGCCTTTTTCTACCTCTTCGCCTTTGTCGCGGTGGCGTCGGCGTTCATGGTCATTTCGTCGCGCAACCCCGTGCATTCGGTGCTGTTCCTGATCCTGACCTTTTTCAACGCCGCCGGCCTGTTCATGCTGACCGGGGCCGAGTTCCTGGCGATGATCCTGCTCGTCGTCTATGTCGGCGCGGTGATGGTGCTGTTCCTGTTCGTCGTCATGATGCTCGACGTCGATTTCGCCGAGATGAAGGAGGGCGCTCTGCAATATGCGCCGATCGGCGCGCTGGTCGGGCTGATCCTGGCGGCGGAGCTGATCGTCGTGCTCGGCGGCTACACTTTCGCGCCGCAGCTCGCCTCGACGGTCTCCAAGCCCATTCCGGATCTCGCCACGCGAACAAACACGGCCGCACTCGGCGACATCCTCTATACCGACTACCTCTACTATTTCCAGATTTCGGGCCTCGTGCTGCTGGTCGCCATGATCGGCGCCATTGTGCTGACGCTGCGCCATAAACCAGGCGTCAAGCGGCAGTCGACCGCAGCCCAGGTCGGCCGCACGCCGGCGACCGGTATGGAAATCCGCAAGGTCAAGACAGGCGAGGGACTCTGAGATGGTTGTCGGCATCGCGCATTATCTGACCGTATCGGCTGTTCTGTTCACGCTCGGCGTGTTCGGCATCTTCCTGAACCGCAAGAACGTCATCGTCATCCTGATGTCGGTCGAGCTGATCCTGCTGGCGGTCAACATCAATTTCGTCGCCTTTTCGGCAGCACTCGGCGATCTGGTCGGCCAGGTGTTCGCGCTGTTCGTGCTGACGGTCGCGGCGGCTGAGGCCGCCATCGGGCTTGCCATTCTCGTCGTCTTCTTCCGCAACCGCGGCTCGATCGCGGTCGAAGACGTGAACATGATGAAGGGTTGACGGAACCACCATGTATCAGGCCATCGTCTTCCTTCCCCTGCTCGGCTTCCTGATCGTCGGCCTGTTCGGCACGTCGCTCGGCGCCAAGGCGTCCGAATACATCACCTCCGGTTTCCTGGTGATCGCGGCGGTGCTGTCGTGGGTCGCTTTCTTCACCGTCGGTTTCGGCCATGGCGAGGTGTTCACCGTGCCGGTGATGCGCTGGATCCAGTCAGGCGGGCTGGAAGCGGCCTGGGCGCTCAGGATCGACACGCTGACGGTGGTGATGCTGGTGGTGGTCAACACCGTGTCGGCGCTGGTTCACATCTATTCGATCGGCTACATGCACCACGATCCGAACCGGCCGCGCTTCTTCGCCTATCTGTCGCTGTTCACCTTCGCCATGCTGATGCTGGTGACATCAGACAATCTGGTGCAGATGTTCTTCGGCTGGGAAGGGGTGGGCCTCGCCTCCTATCTGCTGATCGGCTTCTGGTACAAGAAGCCGTCGGCCAATGCCGCGGCAATCAAGGCCTTCGTCGTCAACCGCGTCGGCGATTTCGGCTTCGCGCTCGGCATTTTCGGCCTGTTCGTGCTGTTCGGCTCGGTCAATCTCGGCACCATCTTTGCCAATGCGGCAACGTTCATTCCGGCCGAAGGCGCCCCGCACGGCGCCGCGGTGCTGACCTTCCTCGGCTATGCGCTGGACAAGCAGGCGGCCATGACGATCGTCTGCCTGCTCCTGTTCATGGGCGCCATGGGCAAGTCGGCGCAAGTGCCGCTGCACACCTGGCTGCCGGATGCCATGGAAGGCCCGACACCGGTTTCCGCGCTGATCCATGCCGCCACCATGGTGACGGCCGGCGTGTTCATGCTGGCACGGCTGTCTCCGCTGTTCGAACTGTCGCATTCGGCGCTGACTGTGGTGACCTTCATCGGTGCCTTCACGGCCTTCTTCGCGGCCACCGTCGGTCTCGTCCAGAACGACATCAAGCGCGTCATCGCCTACTCGACCTGCTCGCAGCTCGGCTACATGTTCGTGGCACTCGGCGTCGGCGCCTATGGCGCGGCGATCTTCCACCTGTTCACGCATGCCTTCTTCAAGGCGCTGCTGTTCCTCGGCTCGGGCTCGGTCATCCATGCCGTGTCCGACGAGCAGGACATGCGCAAGATGGGCGGCCTCAGGAAACTGATCCCGACCACCTACTGGATGATGGTGATCGGCACGCTGGCGCTGACCGGCGTCGGCATTCCGGTGACGGTCATCGGCACCGCCGGCTTCTTCTCCAAGGACGCCATCATCGAGAGCGCCTTTGCCGGCCACAATTCGGTTGCCGGCATGGCCTTCGTGCTTTTGGTCATCGCCGCCTGCTTCACCTCCTTCTACTCCTGGCGGCTGATCTTCATGACCTTCCACGGCAAGCCGCGGGCGAGCCATGAGGTGATGCACCATGTCCATGAATCGCCGCCGGTGATGCTGGTGCCGCTGTTCATCCTGGCCGCGGGCGCGCTGTTTGCCGGCGTCATCTTCCACGGTGCCTTCATCGGCGAGGGCTATGCCGAGTTCTGGAAGGCATCGCTGTTCACACTGCCTGACAATCACATCCTGCACGACATCCACGAATTGCCGCTGTGGGTCGAACTGTCGCCCTTCATCGCCATGCTGATCGGCTTCGCGCTGGCCTGGAAATTCTACATCCGCTCGCCGGAAATGCCGGTCAACCTCGCCGCGCAGCATCGCGGGCTCTACGCCTTCCTGCTCAACAAGTGGTATTTCGACGAGCTCTACGACTTCCTGTTCGTGCGGCCCGCCAAGCGCCTCGGCCATTTCCTGTGGAAGACCGGCGACGGCACCATCATCGACGGCCTTGGCCCGGATGGCATTGCGGCGCGCGTCGTCGATGTCACCGACCGCGTCGTCAAGCTGCAGACCGGCTATCTCTACCACTACGCCTTCGCCATGCTGATCGGCGTTGCCGCACTCGTCACCTGGATGATGCTCTGATGACCGCATGGCCAATCCTCTCGCTGGTCACCTTCCTGCCGCTGGTTGGTGTGCTGCTTATCCTGTTCATCAATGACGACAGCGAAAATGCACGCCGCAACATCCGCGCCATCGCGCTGTTGACGACGACTTTCACGTTCATCATCTCGCTGTTCATCTGGACCGGATTCGACAATTCGCAGTCCGGCTTCCAGTTCGTCGAGAAGGTCGCCTGGCTCGACTCCGGCATTTCCTACCATATGGGCGTCGACGGCATCTCGATGCTGTTCGTCATCTTGACGACGTTCCTGATGCCGCTCTGCATCCTGGCGTCGTGGGAATCGATCGAGAAGCGCGTGAAGGCCTACATGATCGCCTTCCTGCTGCTCGAAACGCTGATGATCGGCGTGTTCTGCGCGCTGGACATCGTGCTGTTCTACGTCTTCTTCGAAGCCGGCCTGATCCCGATGTTCATCATCATCGGCGTCTGGGGCGGCAAGCGGCGCGTCTACGCCTCGTTCAAGTTCTTCCTCTACACGCTCGCCGGCTCGGTGCTGATGCTGCTCGCCATCATGGCGATGTTCTTCCAGTCCGGCACAACCGACATCCCGACGCTGCTGACCCACAACTTCCCGGCCAACATGCAGACATGGCTATGGCTTGCCTTCTTCGCCTCCTTCGCGGTGAAGATGCCGATGTGGCCGGTGCACACCTGGCTGCCCGACGCGCACGTCGAGGCGCCAACGGCGGGCTCCGTCATCCTGGCCGGCATCCTGTTGAAGATGGGCGGGTACGGTTTCCTGCGGTTCTCCTTGCCGATGTTCCCGCTGGCGTCGGAAATGTTCGCGCCGCTGGTCTTCGCGCTGTCCGTCGTCGCCATCATCTACACCTCCCTGGTGGCGCTGATGCAGGAGGACATGAAGAAGCTGATCGCCTATTCGTCGGTTGCTCATATGGGCTTCGTCACCATGGGCATCTTCGCCATGAACCAGGAAGGCGTGCAGGGCGCGATCTTCCAGATGCTCAGCCACGGCCTCGTCTCCGGCGCGCTGTTCCTGTGCGTCGGTGTCATCTACGACCGCATGCACACACGTGAGATCGCGGCCTATGGCGGCCTGGTCAACAACATGCCGAAATACGCCACGGTGTTCCTGATCTTCACCATGGCCAATGTCGGCCTGCCCGGTACCAGCGGCTTCGTCGGCGAGTTCCTGACCATGCTCGGCGTGTTCCGGGTCAACACCTGGGTGGCGTTCTTCGCCGCCACCGGCGTCATCCTGTCGGCCGCCTACGCGCTCTGGCTCTACCGCCGGGTGATCTTCGGTGCGCTGACCAAGGACAGCCTGAAGGGCCTGCTCGACCTGTCGCTGCGCGAGAAGGTGATCATCTACCCGCTGGTCGTTCTAGTCATCTTCTTCGGCGTCTATCCCGCCCCGGTCTTCGACGCGACGGCCGAATCGGTCAAGTCGCTCGTCACCAATGTCACTGCATCCATCGGCGCCGCGCAGACCGCGGCGGCGAACTGACCAGAGGTTTTGCGAACCATGACGCCGGACCTTCTCTCCAGCCTGTCGCTCTCGACGCCAGAGCTGATCCTTGCCGTCGGCGCGCTGGCGCTGCTGATGGTCGGAGCCTATTCGCGCGCCAACACGGCCAACACGGTAACCGGCCTTGCGGTGGCCGTGCTGGCGATCGCAGGCGCCTGGCTGATCTTCCGGACCGGGCAGGGCAGCGCTTACGGCAATGCCTTCATCCAGGATTCCTTCGCCCGCTTCATGAAGGTGCTGGCGCTGGTCGGCTCGGCGGTGACGCTGGTGATGTCGATGCGCTTTGCCAAGGCTGAACGCTTCGACAAGTTCGAATATCCGGTGCTGATCCTGCTGTGCACGCTCGGCATGATGCTGATGATCTCCGCCAATAGCATGATCGGGCTCTATCTCGGCCTCGAACTGCAATCGCTGGCGATCTACGTGCTGTGCGCGATCAACCGCGACAATCTGCGTTCGACTGAGGCTGGCCTCAAATATTTCGTCCTCGGCGCGCTGTCGTCGGGCATGCTGCTCTATGGCATCAGCCTGGTCTATGGCTACACCGGCAACACCGGCTTCCAGGAAATCGCTTCTGCGCTCGGCAGCGGCGAGCGCCAGCTTGGCCTCGTTTTCGGCCTCGTCTTCGTGCTGGCCGGCCTGGCCTTCAAGATCTCGGCGGTGCCGTTCCACATGTGGACGCCAGACGTCTATGAGGGCGCGCCGACGCCGGTGACGGCCTTTTTGGCGGCGGCGCCCAAGATGGCGGCGATGGCGCTGATGGTTCGCGTCACCATGGGCGCGTTCAAGCCGATCGCCGCAGACTGGCAGCAGATCATCGTCTTCATCTCGATCGCCTCGATGGCGCTTGGTGCTTTCGCCGCCATCGGCCAGACCAACATCAAGCGGCTTATGGCCTATTCCTCGATCGGCCATATGGGCTACGCGCTGGTCGGCCTTGCCGCCAACAGCCAGGCCGGCGTGCGCGGCGTTGCCATCTACATGCTGATCTATCTGGTGATGACGCTCGGCACCTTCGCCTTCATCCTCGCCATGCGGCGCAAGGAAGGCAATGTCGAGCAGATCAGCGACCTGGCCGGCCTGTCGTCGACCAATCCGATCATGGCGACGATCCTGACCATCCTGATGTTCTCCCTGGCCGGCATTCCGCCGCTCGCCGGCTTCTGGGGGAAATGGTACGTCTTCCTCGCCGCCATCAACGCCAATCTCTATGCGCTGGCGATCATCGGCGTGCTGGCCTCGGTGGTGGGCGCCTATTACTACCTGCGCATCATCAAGATCATGTGGTTCGACGAACCGGTTGGCGGCTTCGTGCCGATGGCGACGGAATTGCGTGTCGTGCTCGGCGTCTCCGGCGCCTTCGTGCTGTTCTACGTGCTGATCGGCGGGCCGATCGGCACCTATGCCGAAGCCGCCGCCAAGACGTTTTTCTAGTCGGCATGGCATTTCGGCTGGCTCCAACCTCGGCGTCGGAAGGGTTCCGGCTCGAGGCGCATGAGAGCGTCGGCTCCACCAATGCGCTGGCACTGGACCACGCAAGGGCAGGCGACCCCGGCAGATTGTGGGTCGTTTCCAAGAAGCAGGAAAGCGGGCGTGGCCGGCGCGGCCGCGTCTGGGCGACCCCCGAAGGCAACCTCGCGGCGACGCTTCTCGTCATCACCAAGGCGGAGCTTCGCCTTGCCGCGACGCTGGGCTTCGTCGCCGGACTGGCGCTGGCCGATGCGCTCGACGCCGTGGTGCCGAAGGGCCGGATCGCCATCGGCCTCGACGGTGGCAGCGAAGGAAAGAACCGTTTCGAACTCAAATGGCCGAACGACGTGCTTGCCTCCGGCGCCAAGCTGGCCGGCATCCTGCTGGAATCGGCAATCCTGGATGGCGGCCGTTTCGCGGTGGCGGTCGGCATAGGCGTCAATGTGGTGGCATACCCCGAGGATTTGCCCTATCCCGCAACATCACTCAGCGCGCTGGGCGCGGCATGTGATGCGGAAACACTGTTCCTGGCGCTGTCGGATGCATGGAGCGAGAATGCCCGATTGTGGGACGAGGGGCGCGGACTTGCCGCCGTCAGGCGACGCTGGCTTGATCGTGCCGCGGGGCTCGGCGGCGAAGTTGCTGTCAGAATTGACGGTAATGTGGTGCGTGGGGTGTTTGAGACCATTGACGAGGACTGCCGTTTCGTGATCCGCGACGATGAAGGTTCGGTTCGGACGATCGCCGCCGGCGATGTGCATTTCGGCGCGGTCGCTTCGGCCAGGGCATAGGGCCGTTCATGAACGGTTCTAACTGTTTGTTTTTGCGCAACTCCGGTGGGAAAACCGTTACACACTTTTCCCGGAATTGCTTTTTAGGCTTGGCCTGAGGGCCAGGAAGGGAAAAATCATGGCGAAAGCGGAAACCGCCGAACTCGTCTTCGTGCCGCTCGGCGGCGTCGGCGAGATCGGCATGAACTTCGCTCTTTACGGCTACGGGCCGCCCAATGCGCGCGAATGGATCGTCATCGATGTCGGGGTGACCTTCCCCGATGCCAGCCTGCCGGGCGTCGACCTTGTGCTGCCCGACACGCGCTTCATCGAGGAGAACCTCGCCAATCTGCGCGGCATCATCATCACGCATGCGCATGAAGACCATTATGGCGCGCTGCTCGACACATGGCCGAAGCTGAAGGCGCCGGTCTGGATGACGCCGTTCAGCGCCGGCCTGCTGGAAGCCAAGCGGCAAGGCGAGCAGGGCGCGCCGAAAATACCGGTGACGATCTACCGGGCGGGCGAGAAATTCACCGTCGGCCCGTTCGAGATCGAAGCCATTCCGGTCGCGCACTCGATTCCCGAGCCGATGTCGCTGGCGATTACCTCGCCGGCCGGCACCGTCATCCATACCGGTGACTGGAAGATCGATCCGGAGCCGACGATCGGGCCGAAGACCGACGAGGCGCGTTTCCGGGCTTATGGCGACAAGGGCGTTCTGGCGCTGATCTGCGATTCGACCAATGCGCTGCGCGAAGGTGAGTCGCCTTCGGAAGTGGCTGTGGGCGAGGGCCTCAAGGGCGTCATCCAGGCTGCCAAGGGCCGTGTCGCCGTCACCACATTCTCCTCCAATGTCGGACGCATCGTCTCGATCGCCAAAGCGGCGCGCGATGCCGGACGCCAGTGCCTGGTGCTTGGCCGTTCGCTGAAGCGGGTCATCGATGTGGCCGGCGAACTCGGCTACATGGACGGTCTGCCGGAGTTCATCGCCGAGGAGGATTTTGGTTTCATCCCGCGCGAGAACCTGGTCATCATCTGCACCGGCAGCCAGGGCGAGCCGCTGGCCGCACTGGCCAAGCTGTCGCGCGAAGAGATGAAGTCGGTGTCACTGACGGCGGGCGACACGGTGGTGTTTTCCTCGCGTACCATTCCCGGCAACGAGAAGGCGATCCTCGAGATCAAGAACCGCCTCATCGACCTCGGCGTCAAGATCATCGAGGACGGCGATGCACTGGTGCATGTCTCCGGCCATCCGCGGCGCAGCGAATTGCGCAAGATGTATGAATGGGTGCGCCCGCAGATCGGCGTTCCCGTGCATGGCGAGGCGGCACATCTGGTGGCGCAGGGCTCGCTGATGTCGACATCGGGCATCGGCCAGGTGGCGCAGGTGCGCGACGGCGACATGCTCAGGCTTGCTCCCGGCCCAGCCACCATCATGGATCAGGTGCCGTTCGGCCGTATCTACAAGGATGGCAGACTGATCGGCACCGATCAGGCGATGGGCATCCGCGACCGGCGCAAGCTGTCCTTTGCCGGCCATGTGGCGGTCAATGTCGTCCTGGACGACAAATATGAGCTTGCCGGCGACCCCGACCTAGTCGCCATCGGCGTCGCCGAGGCCGATGGCCGTGGCGAGTCGCTGGAAGATCTGATGATCGATGCGGCAATCGGCGCGGTGGACTCCATCCCCCGTCAGCGCCGAAAAGACCTCGACCTGGTGCAGGAAGCAGTGCGGCGCGCCGTGCGCGGCGCCGCCAACGAAGCCTGGGGTAAGAAGCCGCTGGTGACTGTATTCGTCACAAGATGACGAGAGGGAGTATGGGAGTAGGGGAGTAGGAAGAGCAAACAGCTGACATATCTGTCTTTTCCCCTACTCCCGTATTCCCCTACTCCCCTACTTGGGAGTGCCAATGCTCGGACGTCTGAACCATGTCGCGCTTGCCGTGCCGGATCTGGCGGCCGCCGTCGCCGCCTATCGCAACACGCTGGGTGCCGAAGTGACGGCGCCGCAGGCGCTGCCGGAGCATGGCGTCACGGTGGTGTTCGTCAATGTCGGCAACACCAAGGTCGAACTTCTGGAGCCATTGGGCGAGGGGTCGCCGATCGCCGCCTTCCTGGAGAAGAACCCTTCCGGCGGCATGCATCACCTTTGCTATGAGGTCGACGACATCCTGGCCGCGCGCGATCAGCTCAAGGCCGCCGGCGCCCGCGTGCTGGGCGACGGCAGTCCGAAGATCGGCGCGCACGGCAAGCCGGTGCTGTTCCTGCATCCGAAGGATTTTTTCGGAACGCTGATCGAACTGGAGCAATCATGAGCTGGGTTTCGTTCACCGCCTTGTTTTTCGCGACCTGGTGGGTGGTGCTGTTCGCCGTGCTGCCGTTCAGCGTGAGGACGCAGGACGACGATCGTGACGTGACGCTGGGCACGGTTCCGAGCGCGCCGCGCGGTCCCCACATGCTGCGCGCCGTGATCCGCACCACCATCGCCACCGCGATCCTGATGGGCATTTTCTATGGCCTGACGCATGGGCTTGGATACAGCCTCAACGACATCCCGCACATCGTGCCGGAATTCAGCCAAACCTTAGCCAAATAGCCGGCCCCGGCCCAAGAAGATTTGTCCGGCAAAGACGTTTTCATCCTTCGGAACAGCTTGGTTCCAGACAGGAATGCCGTGCCGTTTTGCGGCCGGACGAGCGCTGACGCTGGGTAAGGTGGTTTGGCAACGCGTTGCGCTAAGCAGATGATTGCACAAAAAAAATGCAAGGCACGAGGCCTTGCAATTTAAACGCGTCCGATCTGTTTCCGGTTTCCGGCGGCAGCGAGTAACCGCGCCTAGATCGCATCCTCCCAAGACTTTGACCGCGTAGGAGAGCAGATTTTTTTCTACCCTCTCGGTTATCGAGGTACATTAGCCTAAGGCGAATGAAAATGTCACGAAGAATTTTGCCTTGAAACGGGCATTCTCGTGCTGCACTGCACAATAGTGTGGCAGGCGTTGCTTGGCGAACGATCATCAAGACGCGCGCGGTGACCGGGAGGCCTTGCAGCGCCGTGGGTCTTCTGGGCGGGCGAAGGACGGTGCGACGCTTCTGATCCCGGCTATCCCGTGCTTTCTGAAATCGATTGCCGCTTTTCGGGCCGAAGCGTCCGGGTTCCCATTCCGCCTTGAAATGGCTATGAAGCCGGGTCAAGCAAGCCAAAGTCGCGCCGATTCTGACGCGGCCCTCCTCACTCACGGACCTGTCCATGCGTTTGTCGCGCTATTTCCTGCCGATCCTCAAAGAAAACCCGCGCGAGGCCGAGATCGTCTCGCACCGGCTGATGCTGCGTGCCGGCATGATCCGCCAGCAGGGACAGGGCAGTTTCTCGTGGCTGCCGCTCGGCAAGCGGGTGCTGGACAAGGTCTGCCGCATCATTCGCGAGGAGCAGAACCGCGCCGGTGCGCTGGAAATCCTGATGCCGACCATCCAGTCGGCCGATCTGTGGCGCGAAAGCGGCCGCTATGACGACTATGGCAAGGAGATGCTGCGCATCAAGGACCGGCAGGACCGCGACATGCTCTACGGCCCGACCAATGAGGAAGTGGTCACCGAGATCGTCCGCGCCTATGTGAAGTCCTACAAGGACCTGCCGCTCAATCTCTACCACATCCAGTGGAAGTTCCGCGACGAAGTGCGGCCGCGTTTCGGCGTCATGCGTTCGCGCGAGTTCCTGATGAAGGACGCCTATTCCTTCGACCTCGACTTCGAGGGCGCCAGGGCGGCCTACAACAGGATGTTCGTATCCTATCTCCGGACTTTTACGCGCATGGGGCTGCAGGCGATACCGATGCGGGCCGACACCGGGCCGATCGGCGGCGATCTCAGCCATGAATTCATCATCCTGGCCGACACCGGCGAGAGCCAGGTCTATTGCCACCGCGACTATCTTTCGCTGGATGTGCCCGGAGAGAAGACCGACTTCGCCAATGCCGCCGAGATCGGCGATATAGTCAAGACTTGGACGACACCCTACGCAGCCACCGACGAGATGCACGACGAGGCGGCGTGGGAGAAGATCGGCGAGAGCGACAAGGTTTCGGCGCGCGGCATCGAGGTAGGCCACATCTTCCATTTCGGCGACAAATATTCGAAGCCGATGGGCGCCAAGGTGACCGGGCCCGACGGCAAGGATCATTTCGTCTCCGGCGGCTCCTACGGCATCGGTCCGTCGCGGCTGGTCGCGGCGATCATCGAAGCCAGCCATGACGACAACGGCATCATCTGGCCGGAGGCGGTGGCTCCGTTCGACATCGGGCTGATCAACATGAAAGCGGGCGACGCCGAGTGCGACCGCGTCTGCGACGAGCTGCATGCCGCTTTCGTCGCCGCCGGCAAGGACGTGCTCTACGACGACACCGACCAGAGGCCCGGCGGCAAGTTCGCCACCGCCGACCTGATCGGCCTGCCCTGGCAAGTGATCGTCGGGCCGCGTGGTGTCGCAGCCGGCGAGATCGAGATCAAGAATCGCAAGACCGGCGAGCGCGAGACGCTGCCGATCGCAGACGCGAAGAAGCGCTTCGGTGTCGCCGCATGAACGAGGCGGTGGCGGCAAGACCGGTCGGCGCCGGACCCTTTTCCATCTTCGAGCGCATGGTCGCCTGGCGCTATCTGCGTTCGCGGCGCAAGGAGACGGTGATCTCGGTGATCGCCTCGATCTCGTTCCTCGGCATCATGCTGGGCGTCGCCACGCTGATCGTGGTCATGGCGGTGATGAACGGTTTCAGGGCGGAGCTTTTGACGCGCATTCTCGGCGTCAACGGCCATCTGATCGTGCAGCCGCTCGATTCGCCGCTGGAGGACTATGCGCAGGTCGCCAGCCGCATCAACGGTGTAGCAGGCGTTAAATACGCCATCCCGCTGATCGATGGCCAGGTGCTTGCGCAAGGCAATGTCGGCGGCGGAACCGGAGCGCTGGTGCGCGGCATACGCGGCGAGGATCTGAGCAAGATCGCCATCGTTGCCAGCAACATCAAGCAGGGCTCGATCGCCGATTTCGACTCTGGCGACGGCGTTGCCATCGGCAAGCGCATGGCGGAGAATCTCGGCCTGACGCTTGGCGATACCATCACCTTGATTTCGCCCGACGGCGACGTGACGCCGATCGGCACCACGCCGCGCATGAAGGGCTACAAGATCGCGGCGATCTTCGAAGTCGGCATGTCCGAATATGACACCTCCATCGTCTACATGCCGTTCTCGGAAGCGCAGCTCTATTTCAACATGGACGGGCGGGCGCAAACGATCGAGATCTATGTCGACAATCCAGACGATGTCGATGCGCTGAAACCGAAGGTGGAGGCGGCGGCGCAGCGGCCGATCGACATGGTCGATTGGCGTCAGCGCAACGAGACCTTCTTCTCCGCGCTGCAGGTCGAGCGCAACGTCATGTTCATGATCCTGACGCTGATCGTGCTGGTGGCGGCGCTGAACATCATCTCCGGCCTGATCATGCTGGTGAAGGACAAGGGGCACGACATCGCCATCCTGCGCACCATGGGGGCGTCGCGCGGCGCCATCCTGCGCATCTTCCTGATGACGGGTGCGGCGATCGGCGTGACCGGCACGCTTGCCGGTGTGCTGCTCGGCGTGCTGATCTGCACCAACATCGAGTCCATCCGCCAGTTCTTCTCATGGATGACCGGCAAGGTGCTGTTCAATCCGGAGCTCTATTTCCTCAGCCAGTTGCCGGCGAAGATGGATCCGCGCGAGACGACCTATGTCGTCCTGATGGCGCTCGGCCTGTCCTTCCTGGCAACCGTGTTTCCGGCATGGCGCGCCGCGCGTCTCGATCCGGTCGAAGCCTTGAGGTACGAATAGTGGCCGAGGTCATTATCGAGCTGAAGAGCGTCGAGCGGCACTATGTCCAGGGGCCGCGCAAGCTCACCATCCTGAACGGTGCCGATTTCTCGCTGAAGCGCGGCGAGATGGTGGCGCTGGTGGCGCCGTCGGGCACCGGCAAGTCGACCCTGCTGCACACTGCCGGCTTGCTGGAGCGTCCCGACGCCGGCGACGTCATCCTGGCCGGCCGTGCCTGCGGGCGGCTCTCCGATGACGAGCGCACGGCGATCCGCCGCAACGATGTCGGCTTCGTCTACCAGTTCCATCATCTGCTGCCGGAATTCTCGGCGCTGGAAAACATCATGATGCCGCAGCTCATCAAGGGGCTCAGCCGCAAGGACGCGGCCGAGCGCGCGGCGCAGCTGCTCGATTACATGCAGATCGGCAAGCGCGCGTCGCACCGGCCGTCCGAACTCTCCGGCGGCGAACAGCAGCGCGTCGCCATCGCGCGTGCGGTCGCCAATGCGCCGCTGGTGCTGCTGGCCGACGAGCCGACCGGCAATCTCGACCCGGTCACCGCGTCTTATGTGTTCGAGGCGCTGGCGGCGCTGGTCAAGCAATCGGGCCTCGCGGCGCTGATTGCCACCCACAATCACGAATTGGCATCGCGCATGGACCGGCGCGTCACCCTGGCCGACGGCAAAGTGGTGCCGCTTTAGTCTCTGATGTCGTCATCCTAGGGCGAAGCTCCGCGGAGCGGAGCGTAGACCCTAGGATCCATGCCGTTACTTTCGAGACAAATGCAGGGGTCGAGGATATGCGACCTCTATCAGAGCGATAATTCTGCACCGTAGCATCGCCCCTGGGTCACGGCATGGATCCTAGGGTCTGCGCGCGTCGCTCCGCTCCTTGCTCCGCCCTAGGATGACGATGCGATGGATGTATTGGCTAATCGCAAAGGCTTCGGTCAGCCCACGTAGCACCGTCGCTCGCCCATCAACCCTTTCTTAACCCTGCCGATTTGATCGCCCGGAAATTCCGGGCGCGGGCGGATCGTGCCCGTTGACTTTGAAACAAAATTAGAACAAAATGCGAACATATCAACAACAGGAGAGAGTTATGACCGATCTGGTTCAGGATGTCATCTCACTGGTTTGCATGAGCACGTTCCTTGTTTCCATGGCGATCTGGATCGGAGCCATGTGATTTGGCGGCGTTCGCCGCCGCGGGTCCTACGCGGTGGAAGGCCGTTCCGCCGTTAAGCTTTTCTTGCCGCCGCGACGTTAGGGTGCCTGAAAGACAGGGAGCAGCGTCGCGTGTCGCCCATCGTCACGGCCATTCTGGTGGCCAGCAATCTCGGGTTGATCTTTCTGTTGATGACCGCGCCGCTTGGTTTGCGCACGGTGCGGCTGACCCGTCTGGTGGCGATGGACCGCCAGCGCCTCTGGCAGGCGCTGTGGCCGCTCGGCAGCGATGCCGGCTGGTCCGGTGAGATCCTTTCCGCCGAGGCGCCGGACGGCGAGGGCGTGGCCCGCATCACGCTGTCGTGGGAAGGTCGCGACGGCAAGCCGATCGAACGCAAGTCGCGGTTTGAAGACGTCGTCGAAGGTATCAGCTTCTCGATGCGTGTCATCGAGGACACCGCGCTCGATGCTTCGTTCTGGAAGGACTTTTCCGAAACCGCCGAACTCGTTTCCGAGGGCAACGGCACGCGGGTGACGCTCAGCCAGACGGATCGCTATCGCGGCGTCGCCTTCCTGGTGTTCCGCTATTTCGCCCTGCGCCGCGAACTCTCCAAGCTGCAGCGCTGGGCGCGGACCGGGCAGTATCGCAAGGGCGGTTGGTTCGAGCATCCGCTCAGCCAGGTTGGCTTTGCCGGGCTTTCGGCGCTGATCCTGTGGCCATTCTTCGGCCTTCACTTCGGCGGTCTGGCACTGGCCGCGATCCTCACATCGGTGGTCGCCCTGCATGAGCTTGGCCATATGGCGGCGTTCCGGCTTATGGGCCACAACCGGGCACGGATGATCTTCATTCCGCTGCTCGGCGGCATCGCCATTGGCGGGCGGCCCTATGACAGCCGTTTCGAGGTGGCTTTCGTGGCGCTGATGGGCGCCGGCTTCTCCGCATTCCTGGTGCCGGTTGTGATCGCTGCCAGCACCTTTGCCGGCGCGGAAGGCCACCGGCTGGCGGCGGCCCTGCTGGCGACCCTGGCGGGCTTCGCCGCACTGTTCAACATCGCCAATCTGGTGCCGGTGTGGAAGTTCGACGGCGGTCAGGTGCTGCGCCAGATCTGTCCGGGACCGGTCGCACTGGCGCTGGCTTCCTTCTTCCTGCTCTCGGCTTTCCTGGCTGTCGGTTGGCAGGCCGGCTTTTCCTCCAATTTCCTGCTCGCGACGGGAGCGGTGTTTTCGATCCTCAGCCTGCTGACGATGAGCAGCGGGGTCAAGCCGCGTTACGAGCTGAAGCCGATCCGCACCATCGACCGCCTCGCCATGGCCGCGGCGTTGCTGGCGGTGTTCGCCATCCATGGCTATGGCGTGTTGTGGGCCTCCGCCCAACTGATTTGAGCCGTACCGGATCCGGAAGGATCAGCCCGCCTTGCGCTCGGCTTCGACAGGCAAGACCGTGGCGGGACCGAACACATCCTCGAAGGCGGATTTCAACGCGAGATCAAGGTCGGCCATTCCCAGGGGAAGGCCTAGGTCGACGAGGCTGGTGACGCCGTGGTCCTGCACGCCGCAAGGCACGATGCCGCTGAAATGGTCGAGATCGGGCTCGACATTGATGGCGATGCCATGAAAACTCACCCAGCGCCGCAGCCGGATGCCTATGGCCGCGATCTTGTCCTCGGCCGGCGAGCCGTCCGGCAGGGCAGGGCGATCCGGCCGCACGACCCAGACGCCGACCCGGTCCTCGCGGCGTTCGCCCTGCACGTTGAAGGCGGCGAGCGTGCCGATGATCCACTGTTCGAGCGCCGCGACGAAGGCGCGGACGTCCTCACGCCGCCGCTTCAGATCAAGCATGACATAGGCGACCCGCTGGCCCGGCCCATGATAGGTGTATTCGCCGCCGCGGCCGGCCGCAAATACCGGGAAGCGGCTGGCGTCGATCAGATCCTCGCCGCGAGCGCTGGTGCCGGCCGTGTAGAGCGGCGGGTGTTCGACCAGCCAGACCATTTCGCCGGCAGCGCCGCTGCGGATCGCCTCGGCGCGCGCCTCCATGAAGGCAAGTGCTTCGGGATAGGCGGTAAGGCCGGGCTCGATCAGCCATTCGACCGGTGCTGAACCGGGGAGCGGCAGGAACGACGTGGCGATCTGGCTGCGTTCGGGCATGGCGTATCGTCTTTTCGCTTATGCATGTCGCGTCCCAAAACCGCCTCGCACCTTTGGGTGACATCAACTTGCCTTCCATATGGCGATATCAGGCGCAAACGTCCAGTTCCGGCGCTGCGTTCGGACCCTGTGGAGCATTATGCCAATCGCCTGACATTATTGCTTGCCGTGCACTTGTTTCGCCGGAAACGATTTGCTACACGCCGCGAGCCGGTCGGTTCCGGCTCTACCACGTGCGGTCGTGGCGGAATTGGTAGACGCGCAGCGTTGAGGTCGCTGTGGGGCAACCCGTGGAAGTTCGAGTCTTCTCGACCGCACCATTTTCCTTCCCAGATCCCGATTGTGCAAGCTCCGCCCGCTGCGGGCCGGGCGCATTTCGTTTGATATTCCCGCGCTTTACGCCACTTTCTTTTTGAGCGTCGGATTCTCCCAAAACCGGTTTCCCCTTTGGGTCCGATGCTCTAGACCTGATTTGCACCTTTTCCGGGATTCTTGTGGCGGGAGGCGCTGGTGGAAGGCGAGCACGAACGGACGATTGGCGCCAGGGCCGCCGAGGAGCACCACGCCGACATCTATGGCGAGGACGGCGCCGTGCTTTCGTCCTTCCTGGCGCGGATTGGCGCGGCGATCGCCGACCGCGACACGCTGACCCTCAAGCATGAAGTCGACGACCTGCACCAGTCGGAACTCGGCGACCTGCTCGAGGCGCTGCATCCCGAACAGCGCCACGCGCTGGTCGAGCTCCTGGGCGCCGATTTCGACTTCTCCTCGCTGACCGAGGTCGACGAGGCGATCCGTATGGAGATCGTCGACAGTCTGCCCAATGCGCAGATCGCGCAGGCGGTACAGGAGCTCGATTCCGACGACGCCGTCTACATTCTCGAAGACCTCGAGAAGGAGGATCAGGACGAGATCCTGTCGCAGCTGCCGTTCACCGAGCGGATCAGGCTGCGCCGCTCGCTCGACTATCCCGAAGAGACGGCCGGCCGCCGCATGCAGACCGAGTTCGTCGCGGTGCCGCCGTTCTGGACGATCGGCCAGACCATCGACTACATGCGCGACGACCAGAATCTGCCCGAGCGCTTCAGCCAGATCTTCGTCATCGATCCGAGCTTCAAGCTGCTCGGCGCCATCGACCTCGACCAGATCCTGCGCACCAAGCGTTCGGTCAAGGTCGAGGAAGTGATGCACGAGACGCGGCACGCCATTCCGGCCACCATGGACCAGGAAGAGGCTGCACGGGAATTCGAGCAGTACGATCTTTTGTCGGCCGCAGTCGTCGACGAGAACGAACGGCTGGTTGGCGTTCTGACCATCGACGATGTTGTCGACGTCATACAGCAGGAGGCCGAAGAAGACTTGATGCGCATGGGCGGCGTCGGCGACGAGGAGCTTTCCGACAGCATCTTTTCGACCTCGCGCTCACGCGTTCCGTGGTTGCTGATCAACCTTCTGACCGCGTTCCTGGCGGCGTCGGTGATCAGCCTTTTCGACCGCACGATCGAACATATCGTCGCACTGGCGGTGCTGATGCCGATCGTCGCCGGCATGGGCGGCAATGCCGGCTCGCAAACCATGACCGTCACCGTGCGGGCGTTGGCGACCAGGGATCTCGACATCTACAATGCCGGCCGCATCATTCGCCGCGAGATGGGTGTCGGCTTCATCAACGGCATCGTCTTCGCCATCCTGATCGGCATCGTTGCGGCAGCCTGGTTCCGTGACCCCAATCTGGGCGGCATCATCGCGGCGGCGATGATCATCAACATGTTCGTGGCCGCCCTGGCCGGCATCCTGATCCCGCTGCTGCTCGATCGTTTCAAGGTCGATCCGGCGGTCGCTTCGGCAGTTTTTGTCACCACGGTTACCGACGTCGTCGGCTTCTTTGCATTTCTCGGCATTGCCACGTGGTGGTTCGGTGTGCCCTGAAGGCACGCCTTTTGGCTTAATTGACTTTTACGTAAATGCCGTGCGAGGCTTGCGCGGGGCGCCATGTCGATTCCGGCATGGCACGGGTTTTGGTTCGAGACATAAGGGTGACGCCGGCATGGCGATCGCCCCTTGGTTTCGGCGTGCGGGAGTGGCAATGCGAGAATATTATTCGATCACCGAGTTGACCCGCGAGTTCGACGTGTCGACGCGGACGCTTCGCTTTTACGAGGACGAAGGGCTGGTGCAGCCGGTGCGGCGTGGCCGCACGCGGCTGTTTCGCCCCTCCGACCGGCACCTCATCCGTCAGATCATGCGCGGCAAGAGGCTTGGCTTCTCGATCAACGAAATCCGCGAAATCATCCAGATGTACAAGGAGCCGCCCGGCGAAGTCGGCCAGCTCAACCTGATGATCAAGCGCATCGAGGAAAAGCGCGAGGATCTCCGGCAGAAGCGCCGCGATCTCGAGGAGACGCTGGCTGAACTCGACCAGGCCGAGGAATCTTGTGTGGAGCGGCTGGTTGAGCTTGGCGTGAATACCTGAGCGGACTGGATTCTGTCGCGCGTTAGCGTTCGGAATTAGCGGAGACGTCTATTCCTTCGTCATCCTAGGGCGGAGCAAGGAGCGTAGCGACGCGGCGCAGACCCTAGGATCCATGCCATGACTGCAATGCACCGCGACGGCGCAGAACTTTGCTCCGCTGCACTCCTCGACCGAGGTCACGGCATGGATCCTAGGGTCTCCGCGACGGAGCTGCGCTCCTGCTTCGCCCTAGGATGACGAAGTTCGCAAGACTTAGGCTAATCGCCGAAGTGTGCACCTGTCAAACCTCTCCGCGATGGAAACCAGGGGCGCCAGCTCAGATCCAGCGGCGCACGCGTTTGGCGTAGTCGCGGTACTTCTTGCCGAATTTTGCCGCCAGCACCTTTTCCTCGCCTTCGATCGCCATTTTCTGCGTGGCATAGGCGGCGATGAATGCGAGCGGCAGGAACCACACGATGCCCGAGACAAAGGCGACGCCGATCAACAGCAGGGTGTTGGCCAGATACATCGGATTGCGGGTGATGCCGAAGGGACCCGTGGTGACCAGGTGATCGGGCACAGCGTTCGGGTTCAGCGTGGTCTTGGCGCGGACCATGGTGCGGATCGCGGTGACCCAGAGCGCGGCGACGGCAAACAGCGCCACCCAGCCGGTGGCGAAAAGAATATCGCCCAGGAGGTCACCGATCCAGGGCAGGGGATAGAGCAGGCCCAGCGCGATGCTGATGGCGATGGCGGCGGTGTAGATCAGCGGCGGCCACGGTATGAGCCCCGGCTTAGGCTGGTTCTCGGTCATTTGACCCCTTCCTCCATCAACTTGCTGTCGGTCTTGGCGGTACACATGCCGGCGAGATCGGACAGATGCGTCTTCCATTCCGCAGTCTGATCGTTGTTGTAGAGCCGATCAAGCGTTGCCTCGCCCTCGAGCGTATCGAGCATGCAGACACAGTAGCTCGTACAGAACTCGGTGTCGCGCGACTGCTCGCAGGACAGCTGGCAGGTTTTGAGGAAATTCACCTGCGGGGTTTCGACCTGTGCCGGCATGATCTGCGAGAACAGCCACATGCAGCCGATCAGCAATGGCTGGTGGATCAGGTAGAACGCCAGGCTGTGCCGGCCGATAAAGACCAGCGGGTTGGCCCAGCGACCGGGCGCCAATTCGGCAAGCCGGGCAAGTACGCCTGAACCGGCGGCGAGTTTCGTCACCGCGATGCCCGCAAGCACGGCGCCGAACCATGGAAACAACGGAACGTAGTCGTTGGAGCGTGGATTGTTCGCCGACAGGCCTACCCACCACAGCCATGGGTGATCGAACGCCTCGAGGCGCAGATAGACAGGCGCCGCGATGACGAGCGCGGCGACGACAAGCGTCAGCAGTGCCGGCAGCCGCAGAAAGGCGAGGCCGAGCAGGCTGGCCAGCGCGATCTCGTGCAAGATGCCGAAGAAGATGAATCCATCCGGCGTGGCGATACGGGTGACGACCGATATCGCGATCGCGGCTCCCGCGACCATGGCGAACCGCTTCCAGAAGCCGTTCCAGCGGATTTGTCGGCCATGGGCGAGGTACAGGCTGACGCCGACCAGGAACAGGAAGGTCGAAGCGATGCAACGCGCGTAGATCTTCCACCAGCCGAAGGCGGTCAGGCCGGGATCGGTGTAGCCGAAGAACTCCAGATCCCAGGTGAAATGGTAGCTCGCCATGGCGATCAGCGCGATGCCGCGCACGATGTCGATGGCGACGATGCGCTTTGGTCGATCCGGAACGGGTGCGGTCGGCGTTTGGATGCTCATGGTCTCGCATTCTGATTCAGCCCCGCTGGAGGACTATCACGGTTGCCTGGGACAAAAGAAGACCGGCAACTCTGCCGACAACCCGGATCAGCCGCGGCATTGGGCCAGTGCAGGGAAGCCTTTGGCCGGCTTCGCTTTTGCCGGATGCGCGTCGGTTTCCTCTTATTGGCGCTGGGATCGCCACGTCAGATTTGACCCGGTGAATCTGCTTCGGGGAAAGCAATGTCCACCCATGTGCGCCATCCGATCTGGCTGCCGGCTCTCAAGGCCGCGGACGCGCGCACCTTCGCGTCGCTCTATGCGGTCGAATCCTTCGCCCGCGCCACGGTGTCGAGCGTCATCCCGATCCAGGCCTACGAGATCCTGCACAACGAGCAGATCGTGTCGATGCTCTACACAGTCGTGGCGATGCTCGGCCTGTCGGTGACATTGTTCATGCCGATGCTGATCCGCCGTTTTGCCCGCCGCTGGGTCTACACGGCGGGCGCCTGCCTGCTGGCCGTCGGCTCGCTGTTCTTCGTCACCGACACGCTTGCCGGGCAACTGGCCGGCATGCTGTGCCGGGTGATGGGCGCCAGCGCGCTGTCGATCACGCTCAATCTCTACATCATGGACCACATCCGCAAGACCGACTTCATGCAGGCCGAATCGCTGCGCATGGCGTGGTCGATGCTGGCCTGGACCGGTGGGCCGACGCTCGGCATCTTCCTCTACACGCGCTTCGGCATCTATGCCGCGCATGGTGCGGTCGCGGTGTTCGCGTTTGCCCTGCTGGCGCTGTTCTGGACCTACCGCCTCGGCGACAACCAGTCTATCCGTCCGGGCAAGACGCGCCCCGTCAATCCGCTCGCCAATATCGGCCGCTTCGTCGCGCAGCCCAGGCTTAGGCTGGCCTGGCTGATCGCCTTCGGGCGCTCCTGTTTCTGGACGACGTTCTTCGTCTATGGTCCGCTGTTCATGGTCATCACCGGCGAGGGCAAGCTGGCCGGCGGCCTGCTGGTTTCGGCCGGCAATGCGCTGCTGTTCATGGCCATCTTCTGGGGCAAGGCGGGGAAACGCTTCGGCGGCCGCAGGACCATGACGTTTGCCTATTTCGCCATGTCGGCCACGCTTTTGGCGGCGGGTTTCGTCGGCGAAACCGTGCCGCTGCTCACCGGCGCCTTCCTGCTTGGTGGTGCCTTCTTCGCCATTGCGCTCGACGCACTCGGCTCGACCGCCTTCATGCGCTCGGTGCGCTCCTATGAAAGACCGCAGATGGCAGCGGTCTACCGCACCTATCTCGATTTTTCCGAGCTGACGCCGCCGCTGGTCTATTCGGTGGCGCTGGCCTTCTTCGGCCTGGGCTCGGTGTTCGTCACGCTCGGTCTGCTGGCGGCGGTCTGCGGCTTTGTGACGTGGCGCTATCTGCCGAAATCACTTTGACCTTCATGGCGCATTCGCAATGGTCACCGGCGGAATTTGGTTTGCCGGAAGCGAGGATTCTGCCTATAGTCACCGGTGTCGCCGGTTCCATTTTGGAGCCAAGAGGGAATGCGGTGAGGGCGAATTTCGCCCAATGCCGTGGCTGCCCCCGCAACTGTGTGCGGTAGTCCTCTCCATAAACCACTGAGGATTTTTTCTTCGGGAAGGTGGGGAAGGACGCTGATCCGTGAGCCAGGAGACCTGCCGGCGACAGGAAACTGACTTCGATGCCCTCGGGTGGAGGGCGAAAGGACAAGACATGACTACCGCTTCCGTCTCCCTCGGCACCTCCGTCTCCTCGCAGTCGCGATTCATGCAGCTCGCTCTTGCCGCGCTGCTCGGCGTTTTCGTGATGGGCTTTGTCGGCTTCTCGCATATCGATGCGGTCCACAATGCGGCTCACGACTATCGCCATTCGATGGCGTTTCCCTGCCACTGACGAGGGGCTGACATCATGAACCTGTTTCGCAACGTCGTGTTCATCGCGGCGATCGCAGGGCTCGTGGCCGGCGTCGTCCTCGCCTGCCTGCAGGCCTATGCCACCGTGCCGCTGATCCTGAAGGCGGAAGTCTACGAACAGGCGGGCGGCGGGCATCACCATGACCATGCCGCTCCGGCCGCAACGGATAGCAATGCCATGAGCACAACTGCACCGGCGGGAGATGCCATGAGCTCTGCTGCCCCGGCGGCGGAAGCCGCTCCGGCAGACGAAGGCTGGGCGCCGGCAGACGGTTTCGAGCGTTTCGCCTTCAGCGTGCTTGCCAACATCGTCACCGGCATCGGCTTCGCCTTGATCCTGGTCGCGGTCTCCGAATTCGCCGGCGGCATCGGTGGCTGGCGCCAGGGCGTGTTCTGGGGCCTGGCCGGCTTCGCCGTGTTCACGCTGGCGCCTGGCCTCGGCCTGCCGCCGGAACTGCCGGCCATGCCGGCCGCCGATCTCACCCAGCGCCAGATCTGGTGGTGGGCAACGGTGGCGGCAACCGCTGCCGGTCTCGGCCTGATCGCGTTCCGCAAGTCGCTGCCGCTGGCGATCCTTGCCGTCCTTTTGATCGTCGCGCCGCATATTGTCGGTGCGCCGCAGCCCGGCAGTTACGAGACGGCGATTCCGGAAGGGCTGCATCACCAGTTCGTGGTGGCGGTGACCGTGACCAATCTGGTGTTCTGGCTGGTGCTCGGCGCGGTCGTCGGTGTGGTGCGTGGCCGCTTCACCGGCACCGCGACCAGCCTGCGCGACAGCTTTGCCTGATCGCAAGACACTGACCTTCCTCATCGGCGGTGGGGGGGCCGGGGAAGGAGCGCGACCCCCCAAAAATTAGAGAACCAGGGACCGGGCCCGCGTAGTATTGTAAAAACCGCCCGACCAAAAAGTTAAGCTAAAATAAACCAACAAGAATGGAGCGGAGGGGAG
>NZ_JAMYUI010000037.1:0-62283 GCF_040322895.1 Mesorhizobium sp. M0088 | reverse complement strand
AATCTCCTGACACAAACAGTCCAAGACACTTCAATCACATAACAAAAAACCCCGCCGAAAATCGACGGGGTTTGTCAGCAGTCTGAAAGGCCGGCGAAACGCCGGCCTTTTCACGTAATCCAAGGTCTGGATTATCGGCTCAGCCGACGATCTCGGTGTCCGAGAACCAGTACTTGATCTCTTCTGCCGCGGTCTCCGGCGCGTCGGAGCCGTGCACCGAGTTTTCGCCGATCGACAGCGCGTGAACCTTGCGGATGGTACCTTCGGCGGCGTTGGCCGGGTTGGTGGCGCCCATCACTTCGCGGTTCCTGGCAATGGCGTTCTCGCCTTCCAGCACCTGCACGACGGTCGGTGCCGACGACATGAATTCAACCAGTTCGCCGAAGAAGGGGCGGTCCTTGTGGACGGCATAGAAGCCTTCCGCTTCGCGGCGGCTCATCCAGACCCGGCGCGAGGCGATGACGCGCAGGCCTGCCTCTTCCAGCATCCTGGTGATGGCACCAGTGAGATTGCGCCGGGTTGCGTCCGGCTTGATCATGGAAAATGTGCGTTCGAGCGCCATGGGTCGTCCTTGTCTGAGAATGGAATTGAGAGTGGCGGGCTCTATACAAGCCGCCCGGCCCATTGCCAAGGGGTGAGGCCAAAGGGGTGAGGCCAAAGGGGTGAGGGATGGTCCGCGAAGCGCTCGGAAAGCCAATTGCTTGGCTTTCCGAGCGATGAACGGTGAAAGCCCGGTCCGCCTTCGGGCGGATTGAAAGGTCCAGTGGACCTTTCAAAGGGTTTGAACGCCCGAAGGGCAGGGAGCGATAGCGAAGGGCAGGCCGCTGCGCTTTTCTGTGCTCCCGAAGCCGAGATCAGACGGCTACACAGCAACGCGTTGCTTGCTATACTCGCGTGTCGGCGCCGCGCTGAGGTCGGGCCGTATGGAGACACCATGACCATGACAGACGATCGTCAGGAACGCATTCGCAACCGTGCGCACCAGCTCTGGCTGCAAGAGGGCCAGCCGGCTGGCCATCATGAGCGCCATTGGCATCAGGCGGCCGCCGATGTCGACCAGGAGGACGCCGCGGGCAAGTCGGCGGCCAAAAAGCCAACCAGGAAGGCAACTGGCGCCGCCAAGGCAAAGGCCGCCCCCAAGGAGGCAAAGGCTGCCACGAAGGCCGGCAAGCCAAAGAAGGCGGCGGCCAAGTAAGCTTTACGGCGTCAAGCCGCGGCGGCGATCTTTCGTCCCAGCCCGCCATGCAGGTCGAGGCAGCGGGCGAACCACTGCGCCACCACGTCGCCGTCGTCGAGCAGTTGGTAGGGCGAGGCTATGCGCGCCCATTGCAGGGCGCCGAAGACGATATAGTCGCTGAACAGCGGCGCCGCGCCGCCGATGAATGGCTGATAGAAGAGCGTCGAGCGCAATGGCTCCAGCGAGGCTCTGAAATTGCCGAGCCCGGCCTCCCTGGCGGCCATCACCTCCTCCAGCCGTTTGCCAAGACGCTGCTCCCGGCTCTGGCGGAAATAGACGGCGTTCTCCGCGTCCTGCATGGCATGGAGGTCCATGATCGCCGCGGTGGTCACGTAGGGATGAATGGTCACTTGCGACCAGCGTTCGATGAAGCGCGCCATCGCCTTGCCGCCTTCACCGCCAAACAGCGTCGGCCGGTCCGGATAGGCCTCATCGAGATAGAGCGCGATGGCGAAGGAATCCGCGACGACCGTCTCGCCGTCCCGGATCACCGGAACGGTTTTCGAAACGCCGCCCTCGACAGCGGGCACCTCGAGAAAGCGCGTCGGTACGGTCGATATGTCGAGCCCCTTGTGGGCAAGCGCCATCACCACCTTCCAGCAATGCGGGCTGAACGGACGTGTGGTGTCGCGTCCGACGAGATCATAGAGCAGAATGGTCATTGGCGGCGGCGTTCCTGCGGGTTAGGTAGGCCCCGCATCGACGTGAGCCGAGGGAAGCCATGAGACAGCATTTCATGATGTTTGCGGCCTATAATCAATGGGCCAACGGTCGCATCTATGATGCCGCCGCCGAACTCGATGATGAGGAATTCAACCGCGATGTCGGCGCCTTCTTCGGCTCGATGATGGGCACGCTCAACCACCTTTTGACGGCCGACCGGATCTGGATGAAGCGCTTCACCGGCGAGGGCGACGCGCCGACGACACTGGATGCCATCCTGCATCGGGGGTTGACCGGCCTGCGGGCGGCGCGTGAAGCCGAGGACAGGAGGATCATCGATTGGGTCGGCGGCCTCAATGACAAGGCGTTGACGGGCCGCTTCACCTACATGACCGTTTCGGACATGCGCACCGTCTCGCAAAGGCTGGCGCCGGCGCTGGATCATGTCTTCAACCACCAGACCCACCATCGCGGCCAGGCGCATACGATCCTGACTATCCTGGGACGGCCAAGCCTGGGGTTGGACCTGATGCTTTTTCAGCGGACCGAGGAGGGCAGAGCTTTCGCCTGATTCGGTGCCGTCCGAAGGTCGAAGAGTTTGCGCCTACTATCGCTGCATTTTGTGCTGCAGCATTGTCTTTGCATCAGAAATTAGCCGGCACACCGGATACTTGCCCGAGATTCAGGCGGCCGTCGAAGCCTCGCCCCTGATTTCGCTGTCCAGTTGGCACTGCGTCAGAGCCGCTTCCGCCATCACCCACTGCTTGAACAACTGGACCTTGCGTGCGGCAAGGCCTCTCAGCGGGGAAACAAAATACCAACCAGCCGTGTTCGGGTGGTGGACGGCGAAGGGAGCCACCAGCCTTTCGGCGCGGATGTCGCTGGCCATATAGGCACGGTTGGCCACCGCAAAACCCATCCCGGAATTGGCTGCCTCGTAGGACATCATGCACGAGTCGAAATAGATGCTCTTGGTCTCGCTGAGCACGAAGCTGGCGCCGGCGAAACCAAGCCAGGATTGCCAATTCTGGGTGCAGGTGTCGGAATGCAGCAGGGTGAAGTGCTTGAGGTCGTCCGGTGTCACCTTCGACAGCCGCTTATCGCCGAGAACTTCGTGGAACAGCTTGCGGCTGCACACCGGTGTCAGGTCTTCGCGAAACAGCAGATCGGATTGCAGCCCGTGAAAGTGACCGTCGCCATAACGGATTTCGAGATCGAATTCCGAGGCCGTGAACTCATGCGTCGCGTAGGAGGTCGAGACCCGCATCACGATATCGGGATATTGCTGCTGGAACAGCGGCAGGCGCGGAAACAGCCAGCGTGCCGCAAAGGTCGGCAGCACCGATATTTTTAGCACATGCTCCTGCGACTGCCCGGTCGCTTCCATGCTGGCGGCGACGATTCGCTCCAGCGCCTCGCGAACGCGCGAGACATAGGTCTCGCCCTCCGGCGTCAACGACACCGCATTGCCGCCGCGCTGGAAAATCTTGAAACGAAGCTGATCCTCAAGGCTTTTCACGCGCTGGCTGACCGCTGAAGCGGTAATAAACTGTTCTTCGCCGGCACGCGTGAAATTACCGTGCCTCGCAGCACTCTCCACGATTTTAAGCGAATTGAGGTTGACCTGACTGAGCAGACGCACGGTTTCGACCTTAAGCTTGGCTTACACTAGCACCAGCATTCCTAATTTTACAGGGGTGGGTGAATTAATCGACTGTTTACCAAGTGTTGCCCCCATCCTGGAGAAGTACAATGAACGCCCATACCATTCCCGAACTGCGTTATGCGATGAGCCGCGAAGCCATTATCGGCCATGAAACCGCCTGGAAAGTGTCGAGTTTCGGTGTCGCGCAATATTTGCACGGCTATGACCCGGCACTGCTTGCCGCGATCGAGGAGGCTGCCCTGAAGCTCAAGGCCAGCCATGCCGTGCACAAGCACCTCGATCTGACCTTCATCACCGGGGCCGACCGTTTCATCCCCGAGATCAAGGAATTGCTGCATGACAAGCTGCGCCTGGAGCGGCTGTCCGACATGACGGGCACCAAGCTGGAGCCCTATCCGCTGTCGATCGTCGGCTCGACGGTCACCTTCATGAATCCCAACGACGGCGCCGTGGAGTGGCATTGCGATGGCGTTCCGGTGACCGAGCTCATTCCGCTGTCGATCAGCAATCCGCTGGTCGGCGGCCACCTCGAAATCTACTGCGACGACTCCGAAACCGGCCGCGCCATTCTCGAAGCCGGCCGCGAGATCCCGCGCAACAGTGTCATGCGCATCGATCACAAGATGAACTACGCGACGCTCGGCCAATTCCTGGGCGTCCTGCATCGCACCGCTCCGATCCGGTTCGGCGAGCGCGTCACGCTGGTGCTCAACCAGCGCTCGGTGGCCAAGCCCTATGTCGACGATAACAGAATGTTCTATCTCGCCGCCGACAACGACCACGACCGTGAGTGGGTCAGCGAACTGGCCGAAGATGTCTGGACCAATCAGCTGCCGGCCTATCGTCGGTTCGAGGCGGAGCATCCCGTGCCCACCGCCGTCGAGGCACCGGTTCCGGGCGGCGCCAGGGAATCATGGTAATGAACCATGACCCCGAAAAGTCGGAACCGGTTTTCGGACAGGATCATGGTCGAACAGCAACATAGAGTCCCATGCCGATTGTTTCGGCAGGGATCCGGCTCGATATCCGCGTTGGTCTTCGCTGCCGGTGCGGTGGCGTTGTGGTCCACCAATGCCCTGGTCGGCAAATCCCTGCTGGCCAGCCACCCGGTGTCGCAGGTCCAGTTCCTGCAATTTGCAGGCGCAGCACTCGTCTTCGCCGCTATCCGATTGATGAGCCGCGAAAGAGTAGTACCGGTCACCGCCGGGGCGGCGCTCATCTCTCTCGCGATCGGCTTCATCGGCCTGGTCGGCACCATGGTGCTGCAATACATCGCCTTCGCTTCGATGCCGGTGATCGAGGCCAATCTGGTGGCCTACACCTGGCCGCTGATGGTCGCGGCGGCAGTCATCGCGTTGGAAAATCCAAGGCGTCCGGCACTGTTGGGTCTCGCCGCGGTGGTGGGCTTCATCGGCGTCGCACTGGTGATTTCGGGAGGGCGCAACCAATCCTGGTTCGAGGGCGATCTGGTCGGCTATCTCGCCGCATTCGGGTCAGCGCTGTGCATGGCCTTCTATTCGATCATGGTGGGACGGGTGGCCACTCCAGCGGATCGCCTGTTGCTGCCATCGTCTTTGATTGGCGTCGCTTTGATGTTTCTGTGGTGCGCTCGCGACGGTTTCACCTGGCCCGTCGGCGCGGACCTGGCCCTCGGCCTTTATCTCGGCGCCGGTCCGATGGGCCTGGGCTACTATTTCTGGTCGCGCGCCTTGAAGCTTGAAGGCAGCGGCAGGGTCGCGGTGGTCGCCTATCTCACGCCGATCGCCTCGACCCTGCTTTTGACCTTATCCGGCGAACGGCTGACGGTGACGGCCATTGTCGGAGCCATCCTCGTCATCGGCAGTTGTGTCGCGGTCGGTGTGGAACGTTCGGAGGTCGAAAACCATGTTTGACGAGAATGAGCGTCTGGCCATTCAGGAAGCGCATTGGCTGATCGACGAATTCGGCGCCGAGGCACCGCTCTACGCCGCGATGAGGGCCGAAAAGGCGATAGAACAAAAGGATTTCGCGCGTTGTGCCCGCTGGAAGCGTATTCTGGAGATATTGGACGAAAGTCCTGCCGCTAAGTCTGCTGGTTCCAAGTATTAGATTTTCTAATTTGCACGGCGTCGATTTCGCATGAATGCTATTTTTGCCGATTCTTCATTCTTTTATGAGACTTGGCGGTCCGTTGGGGGACGCGGTTAAAGAGATACATCGACACAAGTCTTCGCTGGGGTGGAGGATTTTGTCGCAAATAAGGTGAAAGAATTGTCAAATATCGATGATAAGACCGTTATCGAGCTGACGGCCGATATTGTCTCGGCCTATGTAGGCAACAACCCTCTTCCGGCTGCCGGCCTGCCTGAGTTGATTGCCAGCGTCAGTGCTTCGGTTCGCAAGCTCGCTGGTGCAGTTGTCGCGGAAACTCCAAACCTGGTTCCGGCAGTCAATCCGAAGAAGTCGGTGTTTCCCGACTACATCATTTGCCTTGAGGACGGAAAGAAGTTCAAGTCGCTCAAGCGGCATCTGCGGACCGACTACGGCCTGAGCCCGGACGATTATCGGGCCAAATGGGGCTTGCCGCCGGACTATCCGATGGTTGCGCCAAACTACTCGGCGACGCGATCGGCGCTGGCAAAGTCGACGGGACTTGGCCGCAAGCCGGCAGCAGCGCCGGCCGCTGTCGCCAAGGCAACGAAGCGCAAGGCGACTGCCTGAGAGCAGGCAAGCCACTGTTCGGCTGCTTTGACGACGCCCTCGCTGGCGTCGTTTCGAGGCCTTGTGCGGCCAACTGGCCGGCAAGGCCTTGCGAAGCGTTGATGTCCGGTGCAAAAGCGCGGCCATGCTGATCATCAACGACCTATCGCTCCGCATGGCCGGACGCCTGCTTCTCGACCATGCCTCGCTGACCTTGCCAGCCGGCACCAAGGCCGGCCTTGTCGGCCGCAACGGTACCGGCAAGACGACGCTGTTCAAGGCCATCACCGGCGATTTCCCGTCCGAGACAGGCTCGATCAGCCTGCCGAAGAGCACCCGCATCGGCCAGGTGGCGCAGGAAGCGCCGGGCACCGAGGACGCGCTGATCGAGATCGTGCTCAAGGCCGATCTCGAACGCACGGCGCTGCTCGAAGAAGAAAAGACGGCGACCGATCCGCACCGCATCGCCGACATCCATATGCGGCTGGCCGATATCGACGCGCACTCAGCCGAATCCCGCGCCGCCACCATTCTCGCCGGCCTCGGCTTCGACGACGCTGCGCAACGGCGTCCGGCCTCGTCCTTCTCCGGCGGCTGGCGCATGCGCGTGGCGCTTGCTGCGGTGCTGTTTGCCGAGCCCGACCTGCTGCTGCTCGACGAGCCGACCAACTATCTCGATCTCGAAGGCACGCTGTGGCTGGAAAACTACGTTTCGAAATATCCGCACACCGTGCTTTTGATCTCGCACGACCGCGACCTGCTCAACCGCGCCGTCAATTCGATCGTCCACCTCGACCAGAAGAAGCTGACCTTCTGGCGCGGCGGCTACGACCAGTTCGAGCGTCAATATACAGAGCAGAAGGAATTGCAGGAGAAGGGCCGGGTCAAGCAGGAGGCCGCGCGCAAGCACATGGAATCCTTCGTCGAGCGGTTCCGCGCCAAGGCCTCCAAGGCGAGACAGGCGCAGTCGCGCATCAAGGCGCTGGAGAAGATGAAACCGATCGCGGCCCTCGTGAACGATTCGGTGCGGCCGTTCTCCTTCCCCGAGCCGGTGAAGACGGTGGCCTCGCCGATCGTGGCGCTGAACAACGTCAATGTCGGCTACACCGAGGGTCAGCCGATCCTCAAGAAGATGACGCTGCGCATCGACGCCGACGACCGCATCGCGCTGCTCGGCGCCAACGGCAACGGTAAGTCGACCTTCGCCAAATTGCTGTCCGGCCGGCTCAAGCAGGAGAGTGGCACCATGACGGTGGCGCCCGGGTTGAAGGTGGCGATCTTCGCCCAGCACCAGCTCGACGACCTCCGGCCGGACGAAAACGCCTACGAGCATGTCCGCCGGCTGATGCCGGAGGCCCCGGAATCGAAGGTGCGCGGCCGCGTCGCCCAGTTCGGCCTCACGACCGAGAAGATGAACACCGCCGCCAAGGATCTGTCGGGCGGCGAGAAGGCGCGGCTGCTGATGGGGCTGTCGGCCTTCGAGGGGCCAAACCTGTTCATCCTCGACGAACCGACAAACCATCTCGACATCGATAGCCGCGAATCACTGATCCATGCGCTGAACGAGTTTCCCGGCGCCGTGATCCTGATCTCGCATGATCGCCATCTGCTGGAGGCAACCGCCGACCGCCTGTGGCTGGTCAAGGACGGCGCGGTCAACCCCTATGACGGCGATCTCGAGGACTACAAGACGCTGGTCACCGGCGTCTCCGGCGACCGCCGCGGCAAGCGCGAGGCCGACAAGGCGTCAAAAGCCGACCGCCGCCGCGATGCGGCGGCTCGCCGCGCTGCCTTCGAGCCGCTGGCCAAGGAGATCCGCGCCACCGAAGCGCTGATGGATCGCATTCGCAAGCGCATCGACGGCATTGAGGACGAACTGTCCAATCCGGCGGTCTACGAGAAGGATCCCTCGACGGCGACACGGCTGGCGAAGGAGCGCTCGCAACTGGCCCAGACGCTGGCCGGCCACGAGGAAAAGTGGCTGACCATGTCGGCAGAGTATGAGGAAGGCACGGCGGAATAGGGGCGTTCTTTCCTTCTCCCACAGGGGAGAAGGCAAGGCGCTATCTGGCCCTACACGCCGCGTCCGGAACCGGTTAACCTCGCCCCATGAACCAACACGCCAAGCTTCGCATCGGCCATTCGGCCTGTCCGCATGATTGCCCCTCGACCTGCGCGCTCGAGGTCGAGCTGCTCGACGGCAATCGCATCGGCCGCGTCCATGGCGCCAAGTCCAACAGCTACACGGCCGGTGTCGTCTGCGCCAAGGTTGCCCGCTATGCCGACCGCGTCCATCATCCCGACCGTTTGCTGAAGCCGCTGATCCGCGCCGGTTCCAAGGGCGACGGCGCCTGGAAAGAAGCAAGCTGGGAGGCGGCGCTCGACCTCGTCGCCGAAAAATTCATTGCGGCCGAGGAGAAATACGGCTCGGAGACGGTCTGGCCCTATTATTATGCCGGCACGATGGGGCTGGTGCAGCGCGACGGCATCGACCGGCTGCGCCACGCCAAGAAATACTCCGGCTTTTTCGGTTCGATCTGCACCAATCTCGCCTGGACCGGCTGGATGATGGGCGCCGGCGCCTTGCGCGGGCCGGACCCGCGCGAGATGGCGAAATCCGATTGCGTGGTGATCTGGGGCACCAATGCTGTGGTGACGCAGGTCAACGTCATGACGCACGCCATCAAGGCGCGCAAGGAGCGCGGCGCGAAGATCGTCGTCATCGACGTCTATGAGAATGCGACGATGAAGCAGGCCGATCTCGGCCTGGTGCTGAAGCCGGGCACCGATGGCGCGCTGGCCTGCGCGGTCATGCATGTGCTGTTCAGGGAAGGCATGGCCGACCGCGCCTATCTCGAAAAGTACACGGACGACCCGAAAGGGCTGGAAGCGCATCTCGAGACGCGCACGCCGGACTGGGCGGCCGGGATCACCGGCTTGACGGTCGCCGAGATCGAGGCCTTCGCCCGCCTCGTCGGCACGACGAAAAAGACCTATTTCCGCCTCGGCTACGGCTTCGCGCGCCAGCGCAATGGCGCCGTCAACATGCATGCAGCGTCCTGCATCGCGGCTGTCACCGGCAGCTGGCAATATGAGGGCGGCGGCGCCTTCCATTCCAACTCCGGCATCTTCAAGCTCAACCAGGAAGTTCTGGAAGGCACCAGGATGCGCGATCCCTCGATCCGCCATCTCGACCATTCGCGCATCGGCCCGGTGCTGACCGGAGCCAGCGACGCGCTGTATGGCGGCCCGCCGGTGACGGCGATGCTGATCCAGAACACCAATCCGGTGAATGTCGCGCCGGAGCAGCGGCTGGTGAAACGGGGTTTTATGCGCGACGACCTGTTCTCTTGCGTGCATGAGCAGTTCATGACCGACACGGCCAAGCTTGCCGATGTCGTGCTGCCGGCGACGATGTTCCTCGAGCACGACGACGTCTACAAGGGCGGCGGCAATCAGCACATCACGCTTGGCCCCAAGCTGATCGAGCCGCCGGAAGGGCCGCGCACCAACCATTTCGTCATCGAGGAATTGGCAAAACGCCTTGGCGTCGCCGATCGTCCGGGGTTTGGTCTGACCGAGCAGCAGCATATCGACATCATCCTGGGCAAGCGCGGGCTGGGCAGCTTCGACAGCTTGAAGGAAGACAAGTGGATCGATCTGCAGCCGGATTTCGAGGCAGCACACTTCATCAATGGATTTGGCCACGCGGATGGAAAATTCCGCTTCCGCGCCGACTGGACCGGGCAGGCGGCGCCCAACCGGCCGCCGAAAAGCATGGGCCTGTTCGGCCCGGTGGCGCTTCTGCCGGAATTTCCCGACCATGTCGACTTGATCGAGGTCGCCGACGAAGCGCATCCGTTCCGGCTGACCACGTCGCCGGCGCGCAATTTTCTCAACTCGACCTTTTCGGAAACGCCGGTGTCGAAGGCCAAGGAGGGCCGCCCGGAACTGCTTCTGCATCCCGACGATGCCGCAGCCCTTGGGTTGGCCGACGGCGACCGTGTCGAGGTCGGCAACACACGCGGCGAAGTCGTGCTGCATGCGAAACTGTTTGACGGGATCAAGCGCGGCGTGGTGATCGCCGAAGGCATCTGGCCAAACAGCGCGCATGAGCGCGGCGAAGGCATCAACGTTCTGACCGGCGCCGATGCGCCGGCACCCTATGGAGGGGCTGCCTTCCACGACAACAAGGTGTGGCTGCGCGCGGCAGGCTGAGATAGGTGAGAATTCCGCTCGCCTCGCGCCAGATCACACCGTTCAGGGATACGCTCAGCCGGGCAATGGCACCGTCAACCCGACCTTGACCCGGTCCATGGCAACGAACGTTCGGAACTTGCGGACATTGTTGCTGTCGAAGAACAGTTTTCGCGTCAGCGTTTCATAGGCGGCCATGTCGGCCACGGTGATGACCAGGATGAAATCGGCCTCGCCGGTGACGTAGTAGCATTGCTGAACCTCGGGGGTTGCCGAGAATTGCCGCTTGGCCGCGTCGATCAGTTCGGCACGTTCGCTCTCGAGTTCCACCTCGACGAAGATGGTGATCGGCTGGCCGACCGCTGCCGGCTCGACGACCGCGACATTGCCGGCGATGACGCCGGTCTGTTCCATACGCTTGATGCGGCGCTGCACCGCCGGCGCCGACAGGTTCACCGCCTCGCCGATCAGCCGCTGCGGCGTCGTGTTGTCGCGCTGCAGGATGGCAAGGATGGCGAGATCGAAACTGTCGAGCATGGGTGGCGATACAGGCAATGGAGAGGTCCTCGGCGAAACAAACTTGCATTTGGGAGGTCATATTACAGCGCCCTTTGCACCGGTCCTGCAATATATTCTCGCCGAACGCCAAGGAGGCCTGCCAGTGTTCCTGCTCAACCGCAATAGTCTGCATCGCCTGCCACTCGATCCGGCCGATGCCGAAATCCTCGGCGTGGCCGGCGCTGACACGGTCGAGCGTTTTCTTTCCCGTCGCGACAATCACCTGAAAACGCCGCTGCATGCGCTGCCGGCGCTCGCCAGCGAATTCGGACTTGGCGCTATCCATATCAAGGATGAAGGCTTTCGCCTCGGCCTCGGCAGCTTCAAGGCTCTGGGCGGCGCTTATGCCGTCTTCCGCCTGGTGCTGGAGGAGGCAGGCAACCGGCTTGGCCGGCCCGTCGATGTTGCCGATCTCGATCGGCCTGATGTACGGGCCGTCGCCGCGGCAATGACATTTGCCTGTGCGACCGACGGCAACCATGGCCGCTCCGTTGCGCAAGGCGCGCAACTCGTCGGCGCGCGGGCGGCGATCTTCGTCCACGCCGGCGTCAGCGAGGAGCGCATAGCGGCGATCGCCCGCTATGGTGCCGAGATGATCCGCGTCGACGGCAACTATGATGATTCGGTCAGGCGGGCCGCCCAGGTTTCGGCGGAGAAGGGCTGGACCGTCGTGTCCGACACCTCGTGGCCGGGCTATGAACGGATTCCTGGCCTGGTCATGCAGGGCTATACGGCGATCGTGCGCGAAGCGCTGCGTCAGTTCCCTCGGACACCAACCCACGTCTTTGTGCAGGCTGGTGTCGGTGGCATTGCCGCCGCGCTGGCCGGTCATCTCGCCATCGTGCTCGGTGACGCCAGGCCGACCTTCATCGTGGTCGAGCCGGCGCGTGCAGCCTGTGTTTTTGCAGCCGCCCAGGCCGGGCACCCGGTCAAGGTCGCGCATGGCCGGCCGACGGTGATGGCCATGCTTGAATGCTACGAGGCCTCCCCGGTAGCCTGGCGGGTGCTGGCGCGCGCCGCCGATGCCTTCATGACGGTGGATGAGGCCGACGCCATCGCGGTGATGCGGCGGCTGGCCCGGCCGGCCGCCGGGGATCCGGTGATCGTCGCCGGCGAAAGCGGCGGTGTTGGTCTTGCCGGGCTGATCCGGGCGATGGCCGACAACCCGACCGAGCTTGGACTGGACGGCAAATCGCGGGTGCTGGTGATCAACACCGAAGGTGCCACCGACCCGCATCGCTATGCCGAGCTGGTCGGCATGAGCCCGGCCGATGTGCTGGAAGGCAAGAGAAAAGCCGAGGCAACGGCATGATCGCCATCGATGCACAGCGCCTGCTTGGCCGTATCCGCGAACTCGGTGCCGTCGGTCGCGACGGCGAGGACAGGCTGATCCGGCTGGCCGCCTCCGACACCGACAAGCAGGGCCGCGATCTCTTCGTCGGCTGGCTGCGGCAGGCCGGACTCGATGTCGCCATCGACCGGGTCGGCAACATATTCGGCACCTGGCAAAGCCCGGAAAGTATCGGGCAGGCGCCGCTGCTCATCGGCTCGCATATCGACACCGTCATCGATGCCGGCATCTATGACGGCTGCTACGGGGTGCTTGCCGGGCTGGAAGTGATCGAGACGCTCAAGGCGACAGGCTTTTCGCCGTCGCGCCCGATCGCGGTCGCCGCTTTCACCAATGAGGAGGGCGTACGCTACACGCCCGACATGATGGGCTCGCTGGTCCACGCCGGCGGCATCGATGCCGAAACGGTGCTGGCGGCCGTCGGCACGGACGGCAGCGTGCTGGGGCAGGAACTCGCCCGCATCGGCTATGCCGGCGACAGCGAGCCCGGCTTCCTCAAGCCGCACGCCTATCTCGAACTGCACATCGAACAGGGGCCGGTGCTGGAACGCGAAGGTTTGCCGATCGGCGCGGTGGAGAATCTGCAGGGCATCTCCTGGCAGCGTATCACCATAGAGGGCGTCGCCAATCATGCCGGCACCACGCCGATGTTGATGCGCAACGATGCCGGCCACGCCGCCGCCCGGACCATCACCTTCCTGCTCGACCGGATCAAAGCCTCGAACGCGCCGACGGTGGCGACCGTGGGTACGATCCGCTTCGAGCCGAATGCCATCAACGTCATTCCCTCGCGCGCCGTCTTCACCATCGATCTGCGCGACCCCGACGAACAGCGCCTCCAGGCGGAGGAGGCGGCGCTTGCCGCCTATCTCGAGCAGCTTGCCACCGATGAGAACGTGACGATCTCGGTCGAGCAACTGGCTCGCTTCGAGCCGGTGATCTTCGACCTTCGCATCGTCGAACGAATCGAGGCGGCCGCGAAACGCCGTGGCCTTGGCGTCAGGCGCATGACGTCCGGCGCCGGCCACGATGCACAGATGCTGGCGCGCATCGCACCGGCGGCCATGATCTTCGTGCCGAGCGCCGATGGCATCAGCCACAGTCCGCGCGAACACACCGAAGATGCCGAGCTTGTTGCCGGGGCCAACATCCTGCTTGATGTGGCCGCGCAACTGGCAAACTAGGTCAGAAGGGGCGGAAAATGTCTGAACTCGATCGCGATGCGCTGAAGCAGGAAATGATTTTCTGGCGGCGCGATCTGCACGCGCATCCCGAGTTCGGTTTCGAGGAGAAGCGTACCGCAGCCTTCGTCGCTGCCAAACTGCGTGAGTTCGGACTCGATGACGTCAGCGAAGGCGTCGGCGGCACCGGTATCGTCGGCACGCTGACGCGCGGCAGCGGCAACCGGGCGATTGCGCTCAGGGCCGACATGGATGCACTGCGCATATCAGAGCAATCGGACGCATCCTACCGGTCCGGCAATCCCGGCATCATGCATGCCTGCGGCCATGACGGCCACACCACCATGCTGCTCGGCGCGGCAAAGCTGCTGGCAGGTGAGGGCGGTTTCGACGGCACCGTGCGCTTCGTCTTCCAGCCGGCCGAGGAATGGGGCAGGGGCGCGCTCGCCATGCTCGACGATGGGCTGATGCAGCGCTTTCCCTTCGACGAGATCTTCGGCCTGCACAACATGCCCGGCCTGCCGATCGGGCATTTCGAGACCCGTGCCGGTCCCATAATGTCGGCCGAGGATATCTTCGAAATCGTGCTCAAAGGGCTCGGTGGCCATGCCGCGCGGCCGCATGCGGGCACCGAGACGCTGGTCGCCGCCTGCGCACTGGTCACCAATCTGCAGACCATCGTCTCGCGCCGGCTGAGCCCGGCCGACATATCGGTGGTTTCGGTGACCGAGCTGATCACCGACGGCACCCGCAACGCTCTGCCCGGCCTTGCCCGCATCCTCGGCGATGCGCGCAGCTTCCGCCCCGAGGTCAGCGCCGAGATCGAGCGGCAGATGCGCATCATAGCCGAGGGCATAGCTGCCGCCTACAATGTCACCGCCGAGGTCAATTACAGCAGGGAGTTCGTGCCGCTGCGCAATGATGCCGAACTTGTCGATGCCGCGTTCGCTGCCGCGAGAGGCGTCTTCGAGCCCGGCAACATCGCTGTCGCCCGCGAGCCGATGACCGCCTCGGAGGATTTCGCTCGTTTCCTCGATCACGTGCCGGGCTGCTTCGTCTTCCTCGGCAACGGCGAAGCTTCCGCGCCGCTGCACAATTCCAGCTACGACTTCAACGATGAGGGGCTGTTGTTCGGCACGAATTTCCATGTCGCAGTGGTCAGGCAACGATTGGGCGGCGAGGCGGGAAGATGAAGGAGATTGCCGGGATGCTGGCCAGGACAAGCTTGTGACGGACCGGCGACCGATAGGGCAGTGCGCCTCGGTACGCTTTTAACAAAGATAATCCGCCGATGACGCAGGGGAAAGACTCAGCTAGCCTTACCTGTGCGGCGGACCTAATTATCCGCTTGGCCGGCGCTTCACTCCTCCCAAGCGGCGCCGGCCTTCTTCTCCAAAAGTCCGTCCGGGACGCCACAGCGGGTTGCGGCAGCACGCGAACCCCGCAAACGCCAAGTTCCGCCTCCGGTTGCCTCGAGAATGCATCGGGGAGCGCTGGCGAAACCGCCCTCCATCTTCGACTGCGCGCGTGGACGATTGGCAAGGGAACCAAAGGCGGTTTCCCCGGTTGGTTCTACTCCAAAGGAGTGTTGCACTATGTTCCGTCTGCTCGTCGCCGGCGCCTTCGCCTATGTCACTTATCGTATCGCCAGGAAGATGGTCGAAAACGTGCCCGATACGGTCGACCCGCTGCTATTGCCGCCGTCGAAGCATGATCGCGAGACCTTGCGGCGGCAGTCGGCCGACATGGGTGTCGATCCGCAACGCTAAAGACAGGGATGTCGCGCTTCGGCCTGTCTAGCACGAGGCCAGCCCCGCATCGATATTGCGAACAAAGCAGAAACGATGCTTGATGGGCGATGAACCTCGCCACTGCTGATTCGACCTTTCGGGACCCGACCGTCCAGCCTGCCTATCTCGCCCGGCTCAACGATGCCCAGCGCCAGGCAGTCGAGCACGGCGACGGCCAGATAGCCGGTCCGCTGCTGGTCATTGCCGGCGCCGGTTCGGGCAAGACCAACACGCTGGCTCACCGCGTCGCCCATCTGGTCGTCAAGGGGGCCGACCCGCGCCGCATCCTGCTGATGACGTTCTCGCGCCGCGCCGCGTCCGAAATGGCCAGGCGCGTCGAGCGTATCGCCGGCGAAGTGCTCGGCCGCGATGCAACTGTCATCACCGATGCGCTGACCTGGGCGGGAACCTTTCACGGCATCGGCGCGCGGCTGCTTCGCGACTATGCGCTGGAGATCGGCCTCGACCCGGCCTTCACCATCCATGACCGCGAGGACTCCGCCGACCTGATGAACCTGGTCCGCCACGAACTCGGCTTCTCGAAGACGGAAGCGCGTTTCCCCACCAAGGGCACCTGCCTTGCCATCTATTCGCGCGCCGTCAACGCACAGGCGCCGCTCAACGAGGTGTTGGGTTCCGCCTTTCCCTGGTGCGCCGGTTGGGCCGAGCAGCTGAAACAATTGTTCGCCGGTTATGTCGAGGCCAAGCAGGCGCAAAACGTGCTCGATTACGACGATTTGCTGCTCTACTGGGCGCAGATGGCGGCGGAGCCCGAGATAGCAGCGCATCTGGGCGGGCGTTTCGACCATGTGCTGGTCGACGAATACCAGGACACAAATCGCCTGCAGGCTTCGATCCTCATGGCACTGAAACCCGACGGCGCCGGGCTGACGGTGGTGGGCGACGATGCGCAGTCGATCTATTCGTTCCGCGCCGCCGAGGTGCGCAACATCCTCGACTTCCCCAACCAGTTCGCGCAAGCCGCCGACGTCGTGATGCTGGAGCGCAATTACCGCTCGACCGAAACCATCCTGGCGGCCGCCAATGCGGTGATCAGCGAAGCCTCGGAGCGCTTCACCAAAAACCTGTGGTCGGAGCGCAAGTCGACCGACAGGCCAAAACTGGTGAGCGTGCGCGACGAGGTCGAGCAGGCCAATTTCGTCTGCGATACCATCCTGGCCGAGCGCGAGGCCGGCACGGCACTGAAATCGCAGGCGGTGCTGTTTCGCGCCTCGCACCACAGCGGCCCGCTGGAGATCGAGCTGACGCGGCGCAACATTCCCTTCGTCAAGTTCGGCGGGCTGAAATTCCTCGATGCAGCCCATGTCAAGGACGTGCTGGCGGTGCTGCGCTTCGCCGAGAACCCGCGCGACCGGGTCGCCGGCTTCCGCGTGCTGCAACTGATGCCGGGCATCGGCCCTTCGGCTGCCGCGCAGATCGTCGAGACCATGACGACGGCGCTGGACGAGGCCATGGGGCTGACCGGCTGGCGTCCGCCGCAACGCGCCGCGGACGACTGGCCGGGCTTCGTCTCGCTCTATTCCGGCCTGCGCGCCGGCGCCAAATGGCCGGCCGACCTCGAACAGATCAGGCTGTGGTATGAGCCGCATCTGGAGCGCATCCACGAGGATGCGACGACGCGGCGCGCCGATCTCTTGCAACTTGAGCAGATCGGTTCGGGCTATGCTTCGCGCGAACGCTTCCTGACAGAATTGACGCTCGATCCGCCGGACGCCACCAGCGACCAGGCCGGGCCGCCGCATCGCGACGAGGACTATCTGATCCTGTCGACCATCCATTCGGCCAAGGGCCAGGAATGGAAGAACGTCTTCGTGCTCAACACGGTCGACGGCTGTATCCCGGCCGATCTCGGCGTCGGCACCAAGGAGGACATCGAGGAGGAGCGCCGGCTGCTTTACGTGGCGATGACGCGGGCCAAGGACAATCTCAACCTGGTCATGCCGCAACGCTTCTTTCCGCACGGCCAGGCGGCGCGCGGCGACCGCCATCTCTATGCCTCGCGCACCCGCTTCATCCCGGCTTCGATCCTGGCTGCGTTCCAGCAGGTGTCCTGGCCGAGCGCACAGGCGGCACAGGGCAGGGCGGCTCGGCCGGAGGTGCGCGTCGACATCGGCGCGCGCATGCGCGGCATGTGGAAATAGCTGCGGGATAGCGCCCCATGTTGAAACCACCGGTCAGGGTCGCCATAGCGGGTGCGCTGGGCCGCATGGGCCGCGAGATGGCGTCCGCCGTTCACGGCGACGCGCGGCTGGCGCTCGCCGCCCGCTTCCACCGGCCGGGCAGTATCGGCGAAGGGCTGGTGAGCCGCGACGAGGCGCTTGCCGTGGCCGACCTGGTCATCGACTTCACCACGCCGGCTGCCTCGGCTGATCTGGCCAGCATTTGCGCCGAGCGCGGCGGGCCGGCCCTGGTCATCGGCTCAACGGGCTTCGATGCTGATGAATCGGCTGCTATCGCTGATGCCGCGAAAACAATTGCCATCGTGCGCTCCGGCAGCTTTTCGCTCGGGCTCAACATGCTGGTCGGACTGGTCGAGCAGGCGGCGCGGGCACTCGATCCCGGTGACTGGGATGCCGAGATTGTCGAGGCACACCATCGCCACAAGGTCGATGCGCCATCGGGGACGGCGTTGATGCTGGGGCATGCCGCAGCCGGCGGACGCGGCATCGACCTGGACACGGTCGCAAGGCTTGCACGCGACGGCGTCATCGGCGCGCGGCCGACCGGCGAGATTGGCTTTGCGGTGCTGCGTGGCGGCAGCATCATCGGCGAACACAGCGTCAGCTTCTGCGCCGAGGGCGAGACCTTGACCTTGTCGCATGCAGCCGGCGACCGCGTCATGTTCGCACGCGGCGCCATCGCCGCCGCGCTCTGGCTCGAGGGACGCCCGCCAGGCGAATATGACATGCGCGACGTGCTGGGCATGACCGGCCTGTAGCGGCCGGTTTGTCGTCCCGGTTGGACGTACGCACCCATATCTCGTCCACCTCCGCACCGAAAAAAGAACGCTGGAGGGGTCAGGTCTCTTCAAACCGAACCGTTCGGTTCGATTTCTGTTGACGGACTGTATAGCAGATGGTGAACGCTGGCCTGGTTGTCGGCCTCGGATAGTGGGAGAAGAATCTCACTAAAGATTTGATTTCGAACAATAAAATTATGACCGCCGGGGGCCTGTGCCAAATTTCAAGGCCCGGATTCAAGCTGCGGAGGAACATCTTCGTGATTGGAATCCGCGGCAGGGCAAACCCATCTCGGGGTGGTCCGAGCGACGCGAAATTCCTCCCAAGGGCACGCCACCAGACGGACAGAACAAAGAAATACTGGAGTAACTAAAATGACCAAGATCGCTCTTACCGCCGCCGCCATCCTCGTTGCCACGGGGACTGCTTTTGCCGGCAGCGACAACTATGGCTCGGCCAACGCCAATCAGCCTGCCGTCACTGTCGACCATTCGGTCACCGCTTCGACCTCGAAGTCGACACAGACCGTCCAGGCCCCAGCGTCGCAGGGCGCTGACCGCAATCTCTTCGGCCGCTAATCGCGACTGCCGATATCAACCCAATCTTGAATTCAGGAGTAAATAAAATGACCAAGATCGCTCTTACCGCCGCCGCCATCCTCGTCGCCACGGGCACCGCTTTTGCCGGCAGCGACAATTATGGCTCTTACAATGCCAACCAGCCGGTTGCGAACCAGTCCGTGTCCAACATCGACACCACACACACCGGCTCGATCCCGAAGTCCGTAAAGACGCAGGGTGATGCCAATGCCAAGGTGCCGGCTCAGTCGGGCCAGGGCATCTGGGGTCGTTGATTTTCTGAAGTCTGCGACCACAAAGAGCGGTGGGCTTTGCCCGCCGCTCTTGTTTTATGCGTTGGGAAAATATTTCGAAATGACGAGCAGTCGGCTAAAGCTCGCCGGGCGCCGGAAAAGTGCTCCACATCCATAATTCAGGTTTCGAGTGATGCACCCGCCCTGATCCAGGGCGCCGTCTGAGACGTTTCCGAGTTGATCATCTCGATCGGATTGCCCTTGAAGATAACGCTGCCGCCATTCTGCCCGGCGCCCGGACCCATCTCGATAATCCAGTCGGCTTGTGTGATGACGTCGAGATTGTGCTCGATCACCAGCAACGTGTTGCCGCTGTCGGCCAGCCGCCCCATCAACCTGACCAGCCTTGCGACATCCGACATGTGCAACCCTGTTGTCGGCTCGTCGAGGATGAAGATGCGTCCGGTATTCTGCAACTCCGTTGCCAGCTTGATGCGCTGGCGTTCACCGCCAGAGAGACTGCTCAGGGGTTGGCCAAGCGTCATGTAGTCAAGGCCGACCTCGGCCACACGGTCGAGTGCCGGGCGGATGTCCGGCTCGTGGAAGAAGCGCTGGGCGTCTGAAACGCTCATGCTCAGCACGTCGTCGATGTTCTTGCCGCGAAGTTTGTAAGCGAGCACCGCGTCGGTGAACCGTCGGCCGTGGCAGACCTCGCAAGCGCTGACGATGGTGTCCATGAAGGCCATGTCGATGCGGGTGACACCGAGCCCTTTGCACCCCGGACAGGCCCCGGCCGAGTTGGAACTGAACAAAGAGGCACCGACGCTATTGGCTTCGGCGAATAGTTTTCGGATTGGGTCGAGGACCCCTGTATAGGTCGCCGTGTTCGAGCGTATGGAGCCGCCCAGCGCACCCTGGTCGATGCATACGGCGTCGGGGTAGCGACGCGAGAACACGCCGTTGATCAGTGAACTCTTGCCCGAACCGGCAACGCCGACGACCGCAGTGAGCACCCCTTGTGGAATGTCGACGCTGACGTTCTTGAGGTTGTGGAGGTTGGCGTTGCGCAGCTTCAACCAGCCTGTCGGGGGGCGCAGCACCGCTTTCGGGTGCGGTCGGGCCTTCATGAAGCGGCCGGTTAAAGTGTCGGATCGTTTGAGATCGGCCACCTTGCCCTTGAAGACGACGCGCCCACCACTCTCGCCCGCGCCCGGACCCATATCGATGACATGGTCGGCGATGGCGATGATCTGAGGATCGTGCTCGACCACCAGCACAGTGTTGCCCTTGTCGCGGATCTCTCGTAGCAGCGCGATCATCTGGTTGACGTCGCGAGGATGCAAACCGATGCTCGGTTCATCGAACACATAGGTCAGATCGGTGAGACTGCTGCCGAGATGCCGGAGCATTTTGACGCGCTGCGATTCCCCGCCCGATAGCGTCGATGTTTGCCGGTCCATGCTGATATAGCCGAGCCCGATGCCAGTCATGTGGTCAAGTCGGGCGCAGAGCGCCGCGACGATCGGCACAGCCGCGGTCGTGGAAATTTCCGCGACAATCGGCACAAGATCGCTGGCCGGCATGGCGGCAAGGTCGGCTATGCTGTTGCCGTTGATCTTGCATGCCAGGACTTCCGGCCGCAACCGCGCCCCATGGCAATCCGGGCATAGCCCGCTGGTCACCACGCTCTCCAGCGCCTCGTTCCGGTCTGAACTCGACCGGTTGTGCAGAAAGCTGCGGTGAAAGCGCGGGATCAGCCCCTCATACATCGAACTCGCCCACCAGCCTTTGGCCGGATGCGGCGGCTTGTGTGGCTCGGCATTCAGCAAAAGCTCCCATTCCTCGGGACTGTAGTCTTCGAGTTTCTTGTCGTTGTCGAAATAACCCGACAGCACATAGCGCTTCCAGCGCGCGCTGCCGACAGCGAGAAGCGGGAAGCGGATAGCGCCATCGTTGAGTGATTTCGAGCGGTCGAGCAGCGCGTCGACATCAACCGTGGTGATGGCGCCGATCCCCTCACAGCGCGGGCACATGCCGTCCGGATGGTTGAAGGAAAAGACGCTGGACAGGCCGACAAATGGTTCGCCGACCCTGGAAAACAACAGCCGCAACAGGGCTTGGATGTCGGTGGCTGTGCCGACGGTCGAGCGGGCATTGCCGCCTAGGCGCTTCTGATCAACAACGATCGCCACCGCCAGATTCTCGATCAAATCCACATCTGGCTGTCCATAGTGCGGCAGGCGATGGCGGGCGAAGGAACTGAAGGTCTCATTGAGTTGGCGCTGCGATTCCGCCGCGATTGTATCGAATACCAGCGAGGACTTTCCCGAACCCGAGACGCCGGTGAAAACGGTGATGAGCTTTTTTGGAATGTCGATGCTGACGTTCTTGAGATTGTGCTCGCGGCTGCCGACGACACGAATGGTCTCATGACTTTGCAGTTCGTGAGACCGCCAGGCGGTTTTGCGCAGGGGAGATCCGGTCATTTCCGGCTCGCGAGTTCAGTCAGCGGGATGGCGCACGTGCGGACCGGTTCGCTCGATTATCGGCGGCCCATGTGGAAAAACTCGCTATATGCGGTCTGGTTCCCAACCAGGGCGGCTTCGCTGGAACATGCGATCGGCAACGTGCCGACGCGTCGTTTTGCATGGGACGAAGCCGTGCGGGACAGGTCTTAGCGGAGATGCTTCGGCCTGAGGCAATGCGTCAGCCGCGCTCCGCCGAAGGCGAGATCCGTCCAGTCGGTGTCAACGGTGAAACGGGCCAGCGCCGCGGTCGGGAATTTTTCCTCAAGCCGGTTCCGAGCGGAGCCATCCGATTGGGAACCGGCAAGGCGCCGTGCGAATTCTTCCAGGCCGGGATTGTGGCCCAGCAACAGAATGGTGTTGGTTGCGGCCTTTACCTTGCTCAGCTCGGCGAGAATGTCCGCCGCCGTCGCTTCGTAGAGCGCTTCGACAAATTCGACAGGCGCCTCCATGGGCCACTCGGCCGCCACCAGCCGCCAAGTGTCGCTGGTGCGCAGCGCCGGCGACACCAGCGCCAGGTCCGGCAGCCAGCCGCGCGCCGCAAGCTCGCGCCCGATCGAGCGCGCCGCCTTCACTCCGCGTTCGGCCAAAGGCCGGTCGAAATCATCAAGGCCAGGGTCGTCCCAGCTGGATTTGGCGTGACGAAGTAGGAGAAGCTGTTTCATCGTCACGCTCTCGCCTCACGGCGTGATGCGCGCCAGATGCTCGAGGTCGGTTTCCTCGCGCAGCGGGTCGGGGGCCATCACCACCGAAGTGCCATTGTCGGCATCGTCGGCGAAGTGGGCAAGCACGGTGCGGCCGGCCTCCATGCGCGCCTTGCCGTCGGCAACCAGTCCTAATGCCAGCGGATAGAGCCGGTGCTCGGCCTTCAGTACGCGGGCCGCCAAAGTATCGGCGGTGTCGCCGACCATCACCGGCACGGCCGCCTGTGCGATGATCGGACCGTCATCCATCTCGGAGGTGACGAAGTGCACGGTGCAGCCATGGATGCGGATGCCGGCGGCCAGTGCGCGCACATGGGTGTCGAGCCCCTTGAACGCCGGCAGCAGGGCAGGGTGGATGTTGATCATGCGGCCCTGCCATCTCTGGACGAAGCCGGGGGTGAGGATGCGCATATAGCCGGCCAGCGCCACGATCTCGGCGTTGAAGGCCGCGAGCGCCGCGTCTATTGCCGCGTCATGCGCCTGCTTGCTGCCATGGTCGGCACGCGAGACGATCTGCGTGGCGATGCCGCGCGCTCTGGCGATGCCGAGCCCGGCGGCGTCCGCCTTGTCGGAAATGACACCGACGATCTCGGCCGGGAACGCCGGGTCGCTGGCCGCGGCAATCAGCGCGGTCATGTTGGAGCCGCGCCCCGAGATCAGGACGACGGTGCGTTTCCTCTGCGCGTTCATAGGCCGATCGAGCCCCGATAGATGACGCCGGCGTCGCGGCGCGGCACGATGCGGCCGATCGGCGTCACCGTCTCGCCGGCCTCCTGCAGCACGGCGGCGACCTGTGCTGCCTGGCCGGACGCGACCGCCAAGATCATGCCGATGCCGCAATTGAAGGTGCGCATCATCTCTTCCGGCGCCACGCCGCCGGTCTTGGCCAGCCACGAAAACACCGCAGGAACGTCGATCGCCTCGAGATCGAGTTCGGCCGAAAAATCCTTGGGCAGCACGCGCGGGATGTTTTCCGGGAAGCCGCCGCCGGTGATGTGGGCGAGCGCCTTGATACCATGCGTGTTGCGGATCGCCTTGAGAATCGACTTGACGTAGATGCGGGTCGGCTCGAGCAGCGCCTCGGCCAGAGTGGCCTCGTCGTTGAACGGCGCCGGATCGCTCCACGACAGACCGCTGACGGCGACGATGCGGCGCACCAGCGAATATCCGTTCGAGTGCAAGCCAGAGGAAGCCAGGCCCAGCAGCACGTCGCCTTCGACAATATCGTCGGTGGGCAGCAGTTGGCCGCGTTCGGCGGCGCCCACCGCAAAGCCAGCGAGGTCGTAATCATTGCCGTGATACATGCCGGGCATCTCGGCCGTCTCGCCGCCGATCAGCGCGCAGCCGGCCTGGCGGCAGCCCTCGGCAATGCCGCCGACGATTGCGGCGCCCTGATCGGGATCGAGCTTGCCGGTGGCGAAATAGTCGAGGAAGAACAGCGGTTCGGCGCCTTGCACGACGATGTCGTTGACGCACATGGCGACGAGGTCGATGCCAATCGTGTCGTGCTTGCCGGCATCGATGGCGATCTTGAGCTTGGTGCCGACGCCGTCATTGGCCGCCACCAGCACCGGGTCGGTAAAGCCCGCGGCCTTGAGGTCGAACAGGCCGCCGAAACCGCCGATCTCGCCGTCGGCGCCCGGCCGGCGCGTCGCACGCACCAGCGGCTTGATCTTCTCGACCATGAGATTGCCCGCGTCGATATCGACACCGGCCTCGGCATAGGTGAGCCCGTTCTTGCGCTTGTTCACGTCGCGCTTGCTCATTTCTGGTGCCCGTTCAACAATTTTCCTTGTCGCGGGCTCTTCGCATGAACGGTTTCTGTCCGCAAGGATAACGGCCATTTCGGCCCATAAAACCGTGGACAGGGCGCGCGTATAGGCGCTCGTGATTGGCGAAAGCCAAGCTGAAAGCCGCTCTCCCGTGCGGGAGATCGGCAGCTTCTCTCTTGTTGCCACCCGCCATCTTCATCATCTATCTCCGACCAAGAGGAGGTGCCAAGCATTTGACCATCCCCAACCTGATCACCATCCTGCGCCTTATCCTGGTGCCGGCGGTGGTGCTGGCGATGCTGCAGGCGCGCTGGGACTGGGCTTTTGCCGGGTTCCTCGTCGCCGGCATTTCCGACGGCGTCGACGGGTTCATCGCCCGCCGTTTCAACCAGCAGTCCACGCTCGGCGCGTATCTCGACCCGGTGGCCGACAAGCTGCTGCTGGTTTCGGTGTTCGTGGTCATGAGCTTCATCGGGCAATTGCCGCTGTGGCTTGTCGTCATCATGGTGTCGCGCGACGCGCTGATCGTCTGCGCGGTGGTGTTGTCCGCCGTCATGACCCATCCGGTCGAGATGAAACCGTTGTTCGTGTCGAAGGCCAACACCGCGATCCAGATCGTGCTGGCCGCGCTTGTGCTGGGAGAACTTGCCCTTGACGTTCACCTCGACCCGCTGAGGTCAGCCCTCATATTGCTGTCCGGGGTCTTGACCGTGGCTTCGGCCGCAGCCTATCTCGTGACTTGGCTGAGGCACATGAGCGGCTATGGCGAAGGCTCCACTCCGGACATCTGAGACAGAAGCGGCAGCGATCGAGGCCGCGGCCGCCGACATCGCCGCGTCCGCGACCTTTCGCCGGCAGATCTTCTTCTGGCTGGCCGGTGCCGCGCTGCTGGCGCTTTTCCTCTATGTTTTCAGCGCCATCCTGCTGCCCTTCGTCGCCGGCATGGTGCTGGCCTATTTCCTCGATCCCGTTGCCGACCGGCTGCAGCGGCTCGGCCTGTCCCGTTTCATGGCGACGGTGGTCATCCTCATCACCTTCCTCATCGTGCTGGTGCTGGCCTTCGTCATCCTCATTCCGGTTCTGGCCACGCAGATGGCCGATTTCGCCGGCAAATTGCCGGAATATCTGACCCGGCTGCAAAGCCTGATCACCTCGTTCGATCCGAAATGGCTGGAACAGAAGTTCGGCGTCAACGCCAACAGCTTGCGCGACGGGTTGAATTCGCTGCTGACCTCGGGCTTCGGCCTGGTCACCACCGTCTTCACCTCACTGTGGAGTTCCGGCATGGCGCTGGTCTCGGTGGTCAGCCTGTTCGTGGTGACGCCGGTGGTCGCCTTCTACATGCTGCTCGACTGGGACCGCATGGTGGCGGTCATCGACGGTTGGGTGCCGCGCGACAACGTCCAGACCGTGCGCGCCATCGCTCGTGACATCAACACCGCAACAGCCGGCTTCGTGCGCGGCCAGGGCACGCTGTGCCTGGTGCTGGGCGCCATGTATGCCACCGGGCTGACGCTGACCGGACTGAATTTCGGCATCCTCATCGGCCTGTTCGCCGGGCTGATTTCCTTCATCCCCTATGTCGGCTCGCTGACCGGGCTGGTGCTGGCCGTCGGCGTCGCCTTCGTCCAGTTCTGGCCGGACTGGACGATGATCGTCGCGGTCGCGGTCGTGTTCTTCATCGGCCAGTTCATCGAGGGCAACATCCTGCAGCCGCGGCTGGTCGGCAAGAGCGTCGGCCTGCACCCGGTATGGCTGATGTTTTCGCTGTTTGCCTTCGGCGCGCTGTTCGGCTTCGTCGGCTTGTTGATCGCGGTGCCGGCTTCTGCGGCCGTCGCCGTGCTGGTGCGGTTCGCCATTGCCCGCTATCTCGAATCGCCGCTCTACAAGGGCCGCGGCGCGGCACCTGTGCCGCAGCTCCCGGCCGATCGCGGCGGCGGCCACCGCACGCAACCGCGTCGCTGAAGTGACTGCCCAGCCAACCGACCCGCCACGCCAGTTGCCGCTCGATCTCGGCCATGGCACCGGCTATTCGCGCGACGAACTCGTCGTCTCCGGCACCAACAACCAGGCCGTGGCGCTGGTCGACCGCTGGCCGGACTGGCCATCGCCGGTGGTGGTGCTGGCCGGTCCCGCGGGTTCGGGCAAGACGCATCTGGCCTCGATCTGGCGCGCGCGTGCCAATGCGGTGGCGGTCGACGCCAGGCGCATCGGCGACAGCATTGCCAATCTCGGCGCGCGGCCGGCACTGATCGACGATGTCGATACCGGCGCGGTCGATGAACAGGGCCTGTTCCATCTGATCAATACGGTGCGTGGTGCCGGGTCGACGCTGCTCCTGACGGCGCGCCGCTTCCCGTCCGCCTGGCGCGTCACGCTGCCTGATCTCGCCTCACGGCTGAAAGCGGCGGCGACAGTGGAAATTCATGAGCCCGACGATCTCCTGCTCGCCGGGGTCATCACGAAACTGTTCGCCGACCGTCAGATCGAGGTCGAACCGCATGTCGTGCAGTATCTGGTCCGCCGTATCGAGCGCTCGCTGGCGACAGCGATGCGCGTGGTGGAGCGGCTCGACCGGACCGCGCTCGAACGCAAGACGCCGATCACCAGGGCGCTGGCAGCCGAAACCGTCAACGCCATGGATGAAGGGCAGGGCGAATTCGAGATTTAGCTGAGAGGTCAGTCTCAGAGCCACATTACGGCGAAATGACGGACCGCGAGGTAGACGGCAGAGTGGGCGGCGATATAGCCGGCGGCGACCAGCACAAACATTCCGATACTGACACGCCAGGAGCGGGAGACGACGGCGCCTGGGGCCTGCCTCGCCTGTCTGCGGCTTTCACGGTTGTTCCACATCGCCAGCGCGGCGCAGGCAATTGCCCACGTCACCATGAACGGAACGGTGATGCCGGCATAGGCAAAGTAGGCCGGTCCGAAAAGCGACACCCAGGCATCGATTCCAAGCATCTGAACCCCCTGTTGCCGAACCGGCCACGAATCCACGACCGGAGCCGGAGCAAGTGACCATATGGCTGCGCCGGGCATTGGGCTATGAGGGGATGGTCGGAGTGGAGAGATTCGAACTCCCGACCCTCTGGTCCCAAACCAGATGCGCTACCAGGCTGCGCTACACTCCGAACGGTCTGTTGCCTATTCATTTCGGTGGTGCATGGCAAGTGCAAAAACCTGCGAGAGCAAAAACCTTGCCGCCGTGCGCATTGCGCAGTAATGACGGGCGAAGGGTGGCGATGCTGCCTTGCACAAGAACGAGGTGGCCATGTCCGCGCGCATTTTCAGCCCAGCCAAAACCGCGATGCAGTCCGGCAAGGCCAAGACCGGCCACTGGGTGCTGGAATTCGATCCCGAGACGCGCAAGAAGATCGATCCGCTGATGGGCTATACGACGTCGGCAGACATGAGAAGCCAGATCAGGCTTAGCTTCGACACGCGGGAAGAGGCGGTAGCCTACGCCGAAAAGCAAGGGCTCGCTTTCCGCGTCGAAGAGCCGAAAGAGACCAAGCGCCGCCAGATTTCCTATGCGGAGAATTTCCGCTATGACCGCAGGACGCCCTGGACGCATTGAACGGCGGCCAATGCCAGAATATTCAGCCGGCCCAAAGGCCGGCCAGCGGTCCCGTAGCTCAGCTGGATAGAGCACCGGCCTTCTAAGCCGATGGTCACAGGTTCGAATCCTGTCGGGATCGCCAAGCCTTTCGGGTCCGTTCCGGACACATAGGTTACGGTTTATACCGGAGACGTGGGCTTTCAGAGAGCGGCATCGGGCCTCGTGCGCTCAAACCGCCGCGGCCAGAAGCAGCGTTACCCCCAGGACCGTCGACGCATAGATCGTCGCTAGAAGCACGATCGGCCGAGGATACTCGGCGGGTGTCGCGAGGCCGGCAAAGTCGGGATTTCGGGTTTCGGTGCCGGGCCACGGGACGTCGTCGTCGGCGGCGGCGTTGTCATTGCAAGCGCGCACAGAAAAACGCCGGGCTATATCGGCGGCGATCAGAGGATCGTCCGCCACCAATTTCGACCAGTCCGAAACAATGCCGATTTCACGTTTGAACATCGCTCGCCTCCCGTTTGCGCTCTAACAGCGATATCTAAATTATGTTCCACCGATAGTTTGACGAGGCGGACCGCTCTTGGTCACTGCGGCCTTCTGATTGACGAAAATCACGCCTGCTGCCTCCAACCCTCGACGGATGGCAGCCAGCTTGGCCGAACTCGGAATCCTTCGTCCGCTCTCGAAACTGCCAATCGTTCCTTCGCTGAGGCCGCACTTCGCGGCGAGTCGCACCTGCGACCATTTCAGCATCGCTCGTGCGGCTCTGCACTGCTGGGATGTAAGGGGCTGGATCCCTGAAACGGTGGAGCTTCGCTTGTTCACATCCTCAGATCCCTTCGCTTCGGCGGGACATGGCTTTGCACCAGGCGTACCTTGTCCCTATCCACTGTGACCATTGTCCCGAGCGATACCGTGACCTTGTCGCCGTCGATTCGCGTAACGCCGCCGGATAATTCCATCAGCTGGCCCTTGGTCAGCCTGGTCGCCGGATCAATGACCGAATGCGGAAAATTGTAACCGGGGATCGACACGCTGACGCGGTCTTCCGTGACGCGCTTCAGCACCGTCGCCATGACCGCCACTTCGTCGCCGACCTTTATTGCCATGCCACTGATTCTGGGGCGTCATCTGCCGGCGTCAAGGATTAGCTAGATCTGATATAACAAAATCGCGGAATCAGCTTTCTCCATGCAGGGTCGCCCCGACAGCGGCAAATACCGCAAGCCGTCCAACTCTGTTCGGTGATGAGGCGTTGGCGTGGCTCGGGCAGCCGCCCGGCGCCAGCGTATTATTTCGTGACTCCGCCTTTTCGGAACCTTCCTGCGCACGGCGCGTTCGGCCCGCTGTATTCGAGGACCCTCATATAAAAGTGGACAGGCGGGAGGCAAACAAGGGTGGGGAGGAGTGTTGCCATGTCGAAGCGAGAAATAGGCATATCTTCGGCTCTGGATCGGCGTATCGCCGATCTCAAGGCCAAGATGCAGGACGCCCGGATCACGGAATACGAACTGAAGACCTTTCAAAAAGTGGCTTCAGCCATGGGAGGCGACGGAGGTTCCCTGCGCCTCGATGCCGACGACCTGATCGCGGCATCCTTTGTCGTCGATGCGCTGAGTGAGCCAACGCTCAACTGACGACGGGCGGCCTGGTTCGCGCGCCGTTTTGCCTTTGTCCGGCCGGCAATTGGCCCACGCCTTCAAGCTCTGAAACAGGATGGCTGCTTTCCAGCGGCCGTCTTGGGGCACGTTTGCGCAAGCCTCTGTCGCAAGTCACCGACAGGGGCTGGTTGGTGGATTTGATTCCGCCGCCCGACATCGAAATTGGAGGGAAAGTCTTATCAATTTGTTTGGGTTGGTGCGTCATAGTAGCGATGGCTAACGGAGTTGAACGGGATGAAGCTCGATCTGTCGCCGACGAGCTGGGGCAGGGTGATCGCTGTCACGGTAGTCGGTACTGCATTCTTCATTGCCGTGGCGTTCTTCGTCGATTCCTTCAATTTCCCCTATCTTTCGCCCGAGGCCGTGTGGCGGGCGAAGATGACCGACTTGTTGCTGCCTTTGGTGCTGGGCGGCTCGTTTCTGTTTTTCCTGATGTGGAAGATTCGCCAGCTGGCCATCGCGCAGCGCGATCTCAGCGTCATCGCCGCGACAGACAGCCTGACGGCGGTGCTGAACCGTGGCGCCTTCTCTATGCTGGTCGAAGCCTATCTCGAGCAGACCCGAAAGCAGGAGCAGACCCGTTCGGGGGCGCTGCTGATCATCGACGCCGACCACTTCAAGTCGATCAATGACCGCCTGGGCCACGATTGCGGCGACCAGGCGCTCAAACTGATAGCGCAGGCGATCAAAGGGCAACTGCGTGGCGGCGATATCGTCGGCCGCATCGGAGGCGAAGAATTCGGCGTGTTTCTGCCCGGCGTGGACCCCTCGCAATCCTGGGTGGTCGCCGAAAGCATCCGCCGGCGTATCAGGGAGATGGAATTCTCACCCGGCGGCAGGCCTTGTCCGCTTTCCGTCAGCATCGGCGGCACAAGCTTTACCGGTCCGATAACCTATGAGGAAATCTTCTCCGCTGCCGACAAAAGGCTTTACACGGCCAAGTCGAACGGACGCGATCAAGTCAGCTTCGATCCGGCCGGAACGTCTCCGGCGCCTCCGCCCGGGGTTGCCACCGTGCATTGATGGGTGACTCGGGACCGTCGCGCAGCAGTGCTTTGGCTGCCGACATCACGCTAAAGAGATAGTTTTCTCACGCCTGAAGCGCCAGATATCGAAAATCTGTCGACCTATGCGCCTTGCTTCGACCAGGAGCTTTTCGGCGGGGCTCCGCTTTGGAGCGGAATTTGCCCTGGCTCTCACGAGCCGCTCCTCACTAAGAAGGCTGGTCAACCCGAAGGCCTCCTCGCGAATAAGGTCATTTTGCACACACAGTGCGGGCAACAGTTGGTAGATCGCTTTGCTTGACGATGTCGGAAGCGACGGATCGAAGATAACGTGATCGGCGGGCGCATCGAGACTTCGGGCGATCAGATCGCGCGCTGCTTGCTTCGAAATGATGTACCCGGCCGCTCCGATGTGGAACCCATATAGCCTAACAACCGAAAACACCCGACTGACGCAGGTGCGCTTCATCGCGATAACGGTTTTCTTTAGGTAGGTTTCCAGCTTGACGATATCGGCGTTGGCCGGAATCCATCCATCATCGGAAAGCATTGGGCCAGCTGCTTCGGACAACAGGACATCATCCTCGAAGATCGCACCAAAGGCATCCTCACCATCTGCGATGATGGTCCAGCAAACTTTGTGGCTCATAAGGCAAGCCGCTTCCGTGGGAGTTAAACTTGGTGAAGTCGCAGCAAATTCCGGTCGATGCAACGCGTCTACGGCAGGAACCCGGTCGAACGAAACACCAACCTTCGCGAATTCAGCCGTGACATGGGCAAGTCGATCGGGAGACCGATCGAGGTTAATAACCATACATTTCATTGATGCCCCCCACAGGCTATCGGTCGATAATTACTGCCTTGACCTTGAAATAACTTGCTTAACTAAATAGCGAGACTCTGCAAGGGGTAGGCGACGCAGCTTAGGCTGCCAGTGATGTTTTTGAGCAATAGATGGACGACTTAGCACTCACTGAATGCCCCCGTATTGACGCAACCTGCGTAATGGGCGACCGATATCTCGGGCAGCTAAATACCAGCTGAAGGTAGATATCTCTGTTCACAGCGATTTTTCAGCAGCTGCGTTAGCTCTGCTCGGCCACAAGTAAGGCCACCGATCGCCATGTGGGCAGCACGGCAACGGCCAGATTTTCACTATCGGCAAACAGCCGGCCAAGCTAACAAAGCGCAGCGACCATGATCCATTTGTTCAACGGCTTTCAGGATCCCTTCGGCGGCAGTGACCTTGAAGCTCTGGAACTGTACCGGCTGTTGAGTGCCGATTCCGAGGTGCATCTGTGGGCAACCTCCTCCAGCGTGTCCGGCGAGTTGATGCGGAATTTCCCGATTCGCCGCGTCTCGCTGTCGAAGTGGGATGTCCCGAATGGCGGCACCTACGTCTTTCTCGGCTCGCATTGGCGCAACAAGGTGTGGCCTTACCTGATCCCGCGGCCGCGCCGGCTGATCTATGTCTTCAATACCTTTCACCCGAAAATCATCGCGCTGACGACGCGCATGCCCCGCATGCTGAACTGGCCAGACGCCGAACTGGTGCTGATTTCCGATTTTCAGAGACGGTTGCTGCGGGTCGATGGCGTCGTGCATCCATCGCTGATCGATGTCGAACGTTTTTCACCCCGGCGTCTGGGTTCGGATCGTCCGTTCACCGTCGGACGCTTGAGCCGCGACGGGCCGGGCAAACATCATGCCGATGACATACCCCTCTACGAGACATTGCTGGCCGAGGGCACAGCCTTGCGGATTCAGGGCGGGGCAGGGCTCAAGGACAGCCTCATGCCGCATCCGCAACTCGAACTGTTCCCACCCGGCCGATTTTCCGCCGAAGAGTTTCTGCAGACGCTCGACGTGTTTTATTATCGCACCGGTTGGCACGTGGAAACCTTCGGTCGCGTCGTGTTGGAGGCGATGGCCTGCGGTCTGCCTGTGGTCTGCCATTCCCATGGCGGCTATTCCGACCACATAAGGCATGGCGAAAACGGTTTCTTGTTCGAGACGACTGAACAGGCGTTGCGCATCCTTGCCGATCTCAAAGCCGATCCGACATTGCGGGCGACAGTGGGAAAAAGGGCGAGGGAGTCCTTCGAGCAGATCTATTCTTCCCAAGCTGTGCGACAGAGGCTGGATTTCTATTTGCGTTAGCCCGGCGTCTGAAACCGTTTGCCCGGCCGGTTTGGCATCCAGCTCGACATCGCGTTAAAGGGTGAGCACCCGAATGGCCTCCGGGTGGGTGGCAGGCTTCGGCGCGGAAACAGACTGGGCAGGACTTCTATCGATGACATTGATGGGCGCGGCGGCACTGCTGATCCTGATCCTGACTTACGCCGGTGTCGCCATTGGCCGCATCCCCGGTCTGCGCCTCGACCGGGCAGGGATCGCGCTGCTCGGCGGGGCCGCGATGATCGCCATCGGCGCGCTCAGCATGGAGGATGCCTACCGGGCGATCAATTTCGACACCATCACGCTTCTGCTCGGCATGATGATCGTGGTGGCGCATCTGAAAGTGTCAGGCGCCTTTCGCGGCCTTGGCGCCATCGCCATCGAACACGCGCACGCGCCCTTCATGCTTTTGGTGATGGTGACGCTGCTGACCGGCGTACTGTCCGCCTTCCTGGTCAACGACGCCATCTGCCTCGTCATGGCGCCGATCGTCGTCCATGTCACCCGTGTGATCAAGCGCAACCCGATCCCCTATCTGATCGCCACCGCCACCGCGTCGAATTGCGGCAGCGTCGCTACCATCACCGGCAATCCGCAAAACATGGTCATCGGCGCGCTGTCGGGCATTTCCTATCCGGCCTTTTCGGCAGCGCTGGCTCCGGTCGCCCTTTTCGGCCTCGTCGCGGTCGTTGTCATCATCCGCATCGTCTACCGGGCCGAATTCGCCCGAACGGTCCAACTGACGCCCGAGGTCTCGCGTGGCCGCATGCACAAGGGGCAGGTGCTGAAGGCGGTGGTGGTCTGCATCGGGCTGGCAATCGCCTTCTTCGCCGGTGTGCCTGTCGCCAAGGCCGCACTCATCGGCGGCGCCATCCTCTTGCTCACCCGGGCCATCAAGCCGGAACGCATCTACCGCGAGATCGACGGGCCGCTGCTGTTCATGTTCGCCGGTCTGTTCGTGGTCGTCGCCGGCGCCGAAAAGACGCTTCTTTCGCCAGACATGATCGCCTCGGCAAAGAACCTCGGGCTGGACGATGTCTGGCGTCTGTCCGGATTCACCGCGGTGCTTTCCAACATCATGAGCAATGTCCCGGCCGTGCTGGCGCTGCGGCCTTTCATACCCGGCCTGGAAAACCCCGAGCGCGCCTGGCTGGTCGTCGCCATGAGCTCGACACTGGCCGGCAATTTCACGCTGCTGGGTTCGGTCGCCAATCTGATCGTCGCCGAACAGGCACGCGCCGCCGGCACGACGCTGTCGTTCGGCGCTTTTTTCAAGGTCGGCTTGCCGCTGACGCTGATAACGCTGGCCGCCGGCACCGCATGGCTGGCGTTTGGGTTCTAATGCATGTCGCCCAAAAGCGGCCCCGGTTTTGGCGCAACGACATGCATAAAACCAAAGGCTTAAAGCGCGTCGCGTATTAGACTTGGCTGCCTGAAATTCGCGCCCGCACCAGCGTCGCCGCGGCGCGTCCGGCGGCCTCGATGTAATCGGGGTTGCGGTGGATCAGCATGATCGAAAAGCAGCCGTCGATCAAAAGCACGATCTCGCGTGCCAAGGCAGCCGGCTCGCCGACGCCATGGTCCGACAAGGCGCCGGCCAGCCATGTTTCGAAATTCAGCTTGTGCCGCGCGCCGACCTTGACCGCCGGATGTCCGGGCATCGAGGCGAGTTCGGCGGCCGTGCGCAGGAAGCCGCATCCTTTCCATTTCGGGTGACGAGCGGACCTCGCCAGATTGGTGAAGATCGCCTCGGCCTTGCGATCCGCGCCGCCTTCGGCGGCATCGAACCAGCCGGCCATCCGCTTCAGATTGGGTTGGTCGCGGCCATCGAGATAGGCGGCGATGAGGTCGTCCTTGCTCTTGAAATGGTAGTAGAGCGTGCGCTTGGTGAGACCCGCTTCCTCGGCGACGGCATCGACGCTGACGCGACCGATTCCTTCGGCATAGAAGAGCCTGGTCGCGGCATCGACAATGCGTTTGCGTGTAGGACTTTGCGTGTCAGGCATGAGCTTAGGTATACCGACTAGTGAATATACACAAGCGGAAAGGGGCATAGTCTTCCGGTCATCAGCATGATGAAGAAGGAAGAGCCAATGACCGATCTTGTCCTCAAGGAACCCCAGGATGGGATTGCCATCCTCACCCTCAATCGGCCGGAGAAGCTCAACGCCTTGAACTATGCCCTGATCGATCGCCTGCTTGCGATCCTTGACGACATTGAAGTCGATGACAGCGTTCGTGCGGTCATTCTGACCGGTGCAGGGGAGCGGGCGTTTTCGGCCGGCGGCGACATTCATGAGTTCTCGGCCAGCGTGGCGCTCGGCGTGGATGTCGCGATGCGTGATTTCGTCATGCGCGGGCAACGGCTGACGGCGAGGCTGGAAGCGTTTCGCAAACCCGTCATCGCTGCCGTCAACGGCATTGCCTTTGGTGGCGGTTGCGAAATCACCGAGGCGGTGCCGCTCGCCATCGCCAGTGACCGCGCTTTGTTCGCCAAGCCGGAAATCAACCTCGCAATGCCGCCGACCTTCGGTGGAACCCAACGCCTGCCGAGGCTCGCCGGGCGCAAGCGGGCGCTGGAGTTGCTGTTGACCGGTGACTGGTTTGCGCCGCCGCGGGCGCTTGAGTTGGGTCTCGTCAACGAGGTTGTGCCGCATGCCGAATTGATGCCGGCCGCGATCGGCCTGGCCAGGCGTATCCTGCGACACTCCGATCTGGCGATTGCCGGCATCCTCACGGCAGTGGCCCGCGGCCTCAACCAGAGCATCGCCGAAGGTTTGCTGGTCGAGGCCGAGCAGTTCGCCCGCATGGCCCCGACCGCTGATCTGCGCGAAGGGCTGAATGCCTGGATGGCACGCCGCGAGCCGGGCTATGACGGCTCGTGGACGCATATCGCGCGTCCCGACGAGGCCAGGCGAGCCTGAAGCGGGTCGCCTGAAAGGCCAGGCGACCAGGTCTTTGTTTTTATGCATGTCGTTCTCCCAAAACCGAGGTCACTTTTGGGCGACATGCACTCGTTGGCGTTGGATCAGGGCGTCACCACCAAACGGCCTTTCATGTTGGGGTGAAAGCGGCAGAAATAGTCGACCGGTCCCGCGGCCTTCAATGTCAGGCTTGCGGATTTCTTCGGCGGGATCATCACCTCCCAGCCGCCTTTCACGGTGGCCGTGTGGGCGAACACATCCTTGTTCACCCACTCGATCGTGTCGCCGACCTTGGCCTCGACGGTGGCTGGCGAGAACACCAGCCTGTCGATGATGACCTGGATGGTTTCCGCTCGCGCCGGAACGGTACCGACGGCCAGCGTCAACGCAATCCACAGATAGCGTTTCGGCATGCTCCCGGTCCTTACTTGAGCCTGCCGGCGACGTGCTCGGCGTGCTGCTCATGGCCCTGGAAAATCTTCAGGCCGGTTTCCAGCAGGCTCTTCAGGTCGGCATTCTGCGCCGACGGGATCAAAAGGGTTTCGAGCGCGCCGTTGACCTGCTTGTGGTAGGCGACCTCGTTATCGACATAGGCCTTGTCGAAGGCAGCGCCGTCGAGTTTGGCGAGCTTGGCCCGCTCCTCCGCCGCAGCTTTGGTCAGCGCCTGGCTGGTGGCGTTGTCTTCCGGCGTGACCTTGAGCTTCTTCACCAGATCGAGCGCCTGCACGTTCACGGCTTCGTGGTCGCGCACCATGTCGTTGGCGAAATCCACGACCTCCTTGGTCTTCGATTTTTCGATGGCCAGCTTGGCCGCTTCAACGTCGATGACCCCGGCCGTATAGGCGATGTGGGCGATCTGCGGATCGGTTGGCTTGTCGGCGGCTTGTGCGAACGGGGCGGTGCCGAGCAGCAGGGCGGCGAGCGCGGCAGTGTGTCGGATGGACATGGCATCTCCTTCGCCGGACGCTGAAAATCTCGCCGGACTATGTTTTCGGTTGACGGTCATTGGATGCTGGCCAGCGGCAAACGTTCCCGCCAAAATCAATTGAATCCGGTGAGGCTCAGCTTTCCAGCCCGAGCCGCCGCATGACCGCGCTGGTCAGTCGTTCGCAACGCCGGCCGGCGAAGGGGAAGGCATCGAGCAGCACCGGCCCGATCTGATCGTCCAGCGCCTTGCGCACGAGGGCGCGGGCGCGGTGCAGCCTTGTCTTGACGGTTTGCGGCCGCACGCCGAGGAGATCGGCGGTCTCCTCGATGCTCAGCCCCTCGATCACCCGCGCCACGAACACCGTCCGGTAGACGTCGGGAAGGCTGTCTGTGGCCTGTTCGACCAGTTGGAGGATCTGCCTTTGCGCCATCGTCCGTTCCGGATCGTCGCTGGGGTGGAGGGGGAACCGGATGATCTCGGCTTGCGGATTTTCCGGCATTGCCACCGTTCTGCGCCTTTTGCGCAGGCGGCCGAGCGCCTCGTTGATGACGATGCGCGACAGCCATGTGGCGAGCGAGGAGTCGCCGCGAAACGCATCGAGATGGGCGAAAGCCTTGAGGTAGGCCTCCTGGACGATGTCCTCGGCCTCGCTGTCATTGCGCACGACGCCGCGCGCGATCCGGTAGAGCCGCTGATTGTGTGTCTTGATGATGGTGCGGAAGGCATCGCCGTCGCGCGCCAGCGCGCGGTGTACAAGCTGCATCTCGCCTGGCGCAGCGGAAGGCACGGCCGTCAACACAGCAGGCATGGCCACTTTCCTCAACCCAATCTCCGAACCAAGATCTCGATTGGGAGATTGGACGCTGTCGCCGGCAAAAGGTTCCCGAAGATTTTCTGCCGGGCCCGGCGGCCGCTACCCTACAGTGCGAGCGAAGGCTTGTCAGGCAGCCTGCAGGCGCGCCGTGGCCGCCAACAGATCGGTCTGGGTGATCAGCCCGAGAATCCGCTTGTCGTCGTCGACGATGATGACCGCATGGCTGCGGCCGTCGGTGAGCACGGGCAGCAGACCCATGGCGGCGAAGCCGGCGGCGGCTGTTGCCGCGGGCGATATAACGGATCCGACCGTCCCGGAGGCCTGGGTGAGTTCGCGCAATCCCACGGTGCCTGCCAGCCTGGCCTCCGCATTGACGACCGGCAAGGTACGGATGTTGTGGTCAAGCAGCAATTGGCGCGCCGCCTCGGTCGAGGTGTGAGCATCGACCGAGATGACATCGCGCGACATGATGTCCTCGCACAGAAGGGTCTTGTGCGCGCGCACCATCGCCTGCAATTCGACCTGCCGCAGCAGCCGGTCGAGATCGTTGCGATCGATATCGAACGTCTCGTCGAGTGCGCCAAGCGCGGCATCGATGTCTTCGGAGCGGAAGCCGACGCGCAGTTGCGCCGGCGGATCGCCGGTGCCGTGGCTGTTCGCCGGCGCTGCAACCGGCACATGCGGATAATTGCGCCGGGCCAGCCTGTGGAAGCCGTAGCCGAGCGCCACCAGCAGGATCGAGTTCAGCGCCACCGGCACGAATGGAAACAGGAAGCCGGCGCTGATGACGGCAGGCCCTCCCAGCACCGCAGTCAGCGCGGCCGCTCCGCCCGGCGGATGCAGGCAGCGCGTGAACGACATGGCGGCAATGGCCAGTGCCACCGCGATGCCGCTGGCAAGGGCGGTTTCGTGGATGAAATGCGCGACGATCACGCCGACCAGCGCCGATATCGTGTTGCCGCCGATGATCGACCATGGCTGTGCCAGCGGACTGGCGGGCACGGCGAACAGCAGCACCGCCGACGCCCCCATCGGCGCCACCAGCAGCGGCACATGCGGGCCGTTGCCGAGTACAAGGCTGGCGATCACACCAGTGAGCGCAATGCCGATCGTCGCGCCGATACAGGCGACGAGACGCTCGCGCAGCGTCGCGCCGGCAAGAATGGGAACAAAAAGGCGGAAAGCCATGGGGTTGAAAACTCTGCCGGTATTCCAGGGGAAGTCGAAAATGTGCTGATCGCACCGCAATGACGCGGCATCGTTGAATTTGAAAGCCAAACTGATCCGGCAAACCGCAATTTTAGGGAATAGAATTCCGCTACGCAGCCGCCGCGGCGGTCAGGCCGCGCGAGATGTCGGCCTTCAGGTCGTCGACGTCCTCGAGGCCGATCTGCAGGCGGATCAACGGACCCTCATAGGGCGCTTTTGCAACGACGCGGTCGCCGAGCCAGACCGGTACGGCAAGGCTCTCATAGCCGCCCCAGGAATAGCCGAGGCCGAAGATCCGCAGCGCGTCGAGAAAGGCGTGCTGCTGCTTCTGGCCGCCACCGGCAAGAACGATGGAAAAGATGCCGCTGGAGCCGGAGAAATCTCGCTTCCACAGAGCGTGGTCCGGATGGCTGGGCAGGGCCGGGTGGAGCACGCGCGCCACGCCCTTCTGGCCCTCGAGCCAGGAGGCGATGGCAAGCGTACTGCGCTGATGGTGTTCGAGGCGCACGCCCATGCTGCGCAGGCCACGCAGCACCTGGTAGACGTCGTCGGGCCCGGCGCAACAGCCAAGCGTGCAGAAGCTCTCGTAAAGATGCGTCCAGCAGCTCTCATTGGCCGACACCGTGCCGAGCAGCACGTCGGAATGGCCGGCTGGGTATTTGGTCGCCGCATGGATCGAGATGTCGACGCCGTGGTCGAGCGGACGGAAATAGAGTGGCGTCGCCCACGTATTGTCCATCATGACGATGGCGCCCGCGGCGTGCGCCGCCTTGGCGATAGCCGGGATGTCCTGCACCTCGAACGTGTTGGAGGCCGGCGATTCCGTGAACACCACCTTGGTGTTGGGCTTGATCAACGCCGCGATGCCGGCGCCGACATCGGGGGCGTAATACTCGACCTCGACGCCCAGCCGCTTCAGCATCGTGTCGGCGAAATTGCGGGTCGGATGATAGACGGTATCGACGATCAGCAGATGGTCGCCGGCCGAGACGAAGGCGAGCAGCGGCACCGTCACCGCCGCAAGGCCCGACGGCACTACGATCGTGCCTGCCGAGCCTTCCAGCGCGTCTATGGCATGGGCAAGCGCATCAGTCGTCGGTGTGCCGCGCGTGCCGTAAGTGTATTTCTGGGTGCGTGCCGCCATCGAAGCCGCGTCGCGAAACAGCACGGTCGAAGCATGCACCACCGGCGGATTGACGAAGCCGAAATAGTCATGCGGATTGTTGCCCGAATGGGCAAGCCGCGTGTTGATGCCCATCCCGCCGTGCTCGCTGCCGTCTTTCGCCATTCTGCGTCGCCTTGTTTGACAAGCCGCTAGCCATAGTGCGGCGCTATGGACCGTGCAACAGCCACCGCCCGCCAGGAGGCGGACTTCGATATGCCAGTTCGTCACGGCAAAAACAGCGATGCTGGGACAGGGTATCAAACGAAAAACCCGCCTGTGCGGCGGGTTATCGGCGCAAATCAGCACCATGGACGAATATGTACCATAGCTGAGTGCAGGGAGTCAAGAAAAAATTCCTATCGCGAAAGGCGCGGCCTTTATTGACCAGCGTTCGGAGCCCTTATCTCAGCCGATCGGCCTATTGTGGGCGGCTGTGGATGGTATATGATCGTCGGCTAATGTTAATCGCCGGATTGCTTCGATCAGATGCTGCCGGATGGTTGCTGCCGGTTGACCTCTGGTCCTCCACGATCCGGATCGCGCTCACGAAGCGTGAGCGCGGCCAGGGAGGAATGCCATGCCGGACGTCAAATGGGCCATGAAGGCGAGCGAATTCATCAACTGCAACTGCGCCTATGGCTGCCCGTGCCAGTTCAACGCCATGCCGACATACGGATTCTGCCAGGCGGTCGCCGGCATGGAAATCGAGAGCGGCCATCACGGCGACACCAAGCTCGACGGGTTGCGGTTCGTCGGGATTTTCAGCTGGCCCGGCGCCATACACCAGGGCGGGGGCGAAGCCGCGGTGGTCATCGACGAGAGGGCGACGGAAGCCCAACGTGGCGCGCTGCTTCGCATATTGGGCGGTCTGGACACCGAGCCAGGTGCAACGATATTTCAGGTCTTTTCGACCACGCTGGAGAAATTCCACGATCCGATCTTCGCGCCGATCGAATTCAAGATCGACGTCGACGCGCGAACCAGTCAGCTGCATGTCGAGGGTATAACCGACGGTCGCGGCGAGCCGATCCGGAATCCGGTCACCGGCGCCGCGCACCAGGCGCGCATCGACTTGCCGCACGGCTTCGAATACGCGATCGCCGAGGTCGGGCGCGGCTGGACCAAGGCGACGGGCCCGATCAAGTTCGAACTGGCCGATACGCACAGCCATTTCGCCAATCTGCATCTTACGCAGAGCGGCATCGTGCATTGACCTGATCCAATGGGCGATACGGCCCTCGAGGCGGTGCTGAGGCGCGATCGCGCGGTCGTGATGGCCGCGCTCGTGGTGATTGCCGTGCTCGCCTGGGCCTATGTGCTGTGGCTCGCCGCCACCATGGTCATGCCCGGCTCCCCCTTGCCGGATAGCGGACGCGGCGACATGGCCGGCATGGATATGGCCGGCATGGATATGGGCGCCGCCATGGCGCCCGGCTTCCGGCCCTGGGCATTAGGCGATTTCGCCTTCACCTTCACGATGTGGGCGGTGATGATGGTCGGCATGATGACGCCGTCGGTCGCGCCGATGTTGCTGCTCTATGCCGGTGTCGGCCGCAAGGCGCGGGCGGATGGCCGGCCCATCGCTTCGACGGGATGGTTTTTTGCCGGCTATCTCGCCGTCTGGGTCGTCTTCAGCCTCCTGGCGACCGGTGCGCAATGGCTTCTCGCCCGTCTTGCCTTGCTCGATCCCTCGATGGCAACCGGCAGCGCGATCCTCGGCGGCCTCGTTCTGATCGCCGCCGGTCTCTATCAATGGACGCCGATGAAGGGCGTCTGCCTGCGCCAATGTCAGGCGCCGATCGCGTTCCTGGCCGGCCGTGGCGGATTCCGCTCCGCTCCGCTCGGCGCGCTTCGGCTGGGCATCGATCACGGCGCCTATTGCCTGGGGTGCTGCTGGGCGCTGATGGCTCTGTTGTTCGTCGGTGGCGTCATGAACGTGCTGTGGATCGCCGGCATCGCCATCCTTGTTCTGCTGGAGAAGACGGTGCCGACCGGGCAGCTGATTCCGCGCGTTTCAGGCGCGTTGATGGCCGCCATCGGGATCTGGATCGTCTTTCAAGCCCTTTGAGAACAGTCTGCGTCGGCGGTCTGTATTGGTATGCAGCCGTCAGTAAATTGTCAGATGACAATCTTGGGACCTGGTAGTTCGTCGCACGCGGAGGTCAACAACGACGAGCTATTGCCCGGGATGGATTTCGCTGCCGCGGCCCGTATTGGCCCCGCGTTGGCGTTGCATGAGATTTGCCGCCTTTATTAGCCTGCTGGCTAAATCGCGGGCGTGTTTGTCTGTAAATCGGGCATTTGCGGCAATCGGTTTTCAAACTCTTTGGGTTTCGGTCATTTCCCTTGACCTCACAGGAATTATCGCCTTCGATGACATTTGTGAATGGGAGGCGGCGCGTCGGTTACGATGCGGGGTTTCGGGAATGGGCCGGGATGAAGCCGCGTTCACACGGGAGAAAAAAATCAGGATTTACTCCTGAAAACAGAGAAAAGGGTCTGTGGGTCATGAAACACATTGCTATCGGCATTCTAGGCGCCGCCACGCTTGGATTGATGGCGTCCGCCGCGTCGGCGGCCACGCTCGACACCGTCAAGGCGAAGGGCTTCATCCAGTGCGGTGTCTCCACCGGCCTTGCCGGCTTTTCGGCGCCGGACGACAAGGGTGACTGGCAAGGCATCGATGCGGATTTCTGCCGCGCTGTCGCGGCCGCCGTCTTTGGTGACGGCTCCAAGGTCAAGTTCACGCCGCTCAGCGCCAAGGAGCGGTTCACCGCGCTGCAGTCGGGCGAGATCGACATCCTGTCGCGCAACACCACCTGGACCATCAACCGCGATACGGCGCTTGGCCTGAACTTCATCGGCGTCACCTACTATGACGGCCAGGGTTTCATGATCAACGCCAAGAAGCTGCCGGGCGTCAATTCGGCCCTGCAGCTTTCGGGCGCGGCCGTCTGCGTGCAGAGCGGCACCACCACCGAGCTGAACCTCGCCGACTACTTCAAGGCCAACAAGATGGAGTACAATCCCGTCGTCTTCGAGAAGCTGGAAGAGGTCAACGCCGCCTATGATGCCGGCCGCTGCGACGTCTACACCACCGATCAGTCGGGCCTCTACGGCATCCGCCTGACGCTGGGAGCGCCGGCCGACCACGTCGTGCTGCCCGAGATCATCTCCAAGGAGCCGCTCGGACCGGCCGTTCGCCAGGGCGACGACCAGTGGTACCACATCGTCAAGTGGACCTATTTCGCGCTGCTGCAGGCTGAAGAGCTCGGCATCACCAAGGCCAATGTCGATGAGATGAAGAACTCTGCCAGCCCCGAGATCAAGCGCGTGCTCGGCCAGGAAGCCGATACCAAGATCGGTACCGATCTCGGCGTCTCCAATGACTGGGTGGTCAACATCGTCAAGGCCGTCGGCAATTATGGCGAAATGTTCGAGCGCAATGTCGGCTCGGGCAGCCCGCTGAAGATCGCGCGCGGCATCAACGCGCTGTGGACCAAGGGCGGCCTGCAATACGCGCCGCCGATCCGCTGATCGAAATGTGATCCGGGAGGCAGATCATCTGCCTCCCGGTTTCTCTTTCCAGGGACGGTCGAATGGCATCGCAGGAAGTACTTCGCGAGGAGCCCAGCCGCGGTTCCTTCATCAACGATCCGAAAATCCGGGGCATATTCTTCCAGGTGCTGGTCGTCGTGCTGCTGGTGGCGGGCGTCTGGTGGATTGCCCACAACGTCATCGACAACCTGACGCGGCTGCGCATCGCTTCAGGCTTCGGCTTCCTCAAGGGCCGCGCCGGCTTCGACATCAGCGAGAGCGCGATCGCGTATTCGTCGGATTCGACCTATGGCCGCGCGATTCTGGTCGGCCTCATCAATACCTTGATCGTCGCCATCGTCGGCATCATCACCGCGACAATCATCGGCTTCGTCATCGGCATCGGCCGGCTCTCGCAGAACTGGCTGATCAGGAAGATCTGCACGGTCTATGTCGAGGTTTTCCGCAACATCCCGCCGCTGCTGGTCATCTTCTTCTGGTATTCCGGCGTGCTCGCCGTGCTGCCGGCGCCGCGCGACAGCATCGGTTTGCCGTTCGGCTCCTTCCTCAACCAGCGCGGTTTCTATTTCCCACGCGCCGTATGGGGCGACGGCTCATGGCTGATCTTCGTCGCCCTGCTCGTCGGCATCGCCATGGCGTGGTTCGTCGCGCGCAAGGCGCGGCAACGGCAGATGGCGACCGGCCAGCAATTTCCAGTGTTTTGGACGTCCACCGCGCTGATCGTCGGGCTTCCGCTGCTCGCCTATGCGCTGAGCGGCTTTCCCCTGAGCTTCGACTATCCGAAGCAGTCGACTTTCAACCTGACCGGCGGCTTCCAGGTCCGGCCGGAGTTCCTGTCGCTTTATCTGGCGCTGTCCTGCTATACCGCCGCCTTCATCGCCGAGATCGTGCGCGCCGGCATCAGGGGTGTCAGCGCGGGCCAGACGGAAGCTGCCGGTGCGTTGGGCTTGCGGTCCGGATCGATCCTGCGGCTGGTCGTCGTGCCGCAGGCTATGCGCATCGTCATTCCGCCGCTGACCAGCCAGTATCTCAACCTGACCAAGAACTCGTCGCTGGCTATCGCCATCGGCTATCCGGACCTGACGGCGACCGCCGGGACGGTGCTGAACCAGACCGGGCAGGCCGTCGAGGGCGTGGTGATCATGATGGTGATCTATCTCGCCATCAGTCTCCTGACCTCGCTGGTGATGAATTGGTTCAACGCCAAGATGGCGCTGGTGGAGAGGTGAGGTAGGGACATGCAAGAACATGATATGTCCTGGGTGCGCACCGAAATGGTGCTGGCGCAGCCGGCGCCCGCCAGCGTCACCGGCCTCGGCGCGTGGGTGCGCAAGAACCTGATCGCTTCTGCCGGCGACACCATCTTGACAATCGTCGGCATCGCCCTTGTGGCGATGATCCTGCCGCAAATCATCAATTGGGCGTTCATCAACGCCGTGTGGACGGGACCGGACCGGACCGTATGCGCCACGGTGGCGCAGGGCGGCATCCAGCCGGACGGCTGGACTGGCGCCTGCTGGGCTTTCGTCAACGCCAAATTCGGCCAGTTCATGCTCGGGCGCTATCCCATCGAGGAGCGCTGGCGGCCGATCCTGGTCGCCATCCTGTTCGTGGCGCTGCTGGTGCCGATGCTGATCCCGAAGGTGCCGCGCAAAGGGCTGAATGCGGTGCTGCTGTTCTTCGTGCTGCCGATCGTCGCCTTCGTCCTGCTGGTCGGCGGCATGTTCGGCCTGCCGCATGTCGAGACCTCGCTTTGGGGTGGGCTCTTGGTGACGCTCAGCCTGTCCTTCGTCGGCATTGCCGTGTCGCTGCCGCTCGGCATCGTGCTGGCGCTCGGCCGCCGTTCCAAGATGCCGATCATCAAGACGCTATGCGTCGTCTTCATCGAGACGGTGCGCGGCATCCCGCTGATCACCGTGCTGTTCTTCGCCAGCGTCATGCTGCCGCTGTTCCTGCCGGAGGGTGTCTCGTTCGACAAGTTCCTGCGCGCTTTGATCGGCGTGTCGCTGTTTGCCGCGGCCTATATGGCCGAAGTGGTGCGCGGCGGCCTGCAGGCGATCCCCAAGGGCCAGTATGAAGGTGCCGATTCGCTCGGTCTCGGCTATTGGCAGAAAATGTATTTCATCGTCATGCCGCAGGCGCTGAAACTGGTCATTCCGGGCATCGTCAACACCTTCATCGGCATGTTCAAGGACACCAGCCTGGTCATCATCATCTCGATGTTCGACCTGCTCGGCATCGTCAAACAGAATTTCTCCGATGCAAACTGGGCAACCGCGCAGACGGCGAGGTCAGGCCTGATCTTCGCCGCCTTCGTCTTCTGGCTGTTCTGCTTCGGCATGTCGCGCTATTCAATGTACACCGAACGCCGGCTCGACACCGGCCACAAACGCTGAATGCATGTCGCCCAAAAGTGTATAGCGGTTTTGGGATAACGACATGCATCACTACCAACGACAAAAGAACAAGGGGATCCCTGTCATGGCCACCGAAAATGCCGTCAGCGCCGAAGAGATCAAGGTCAACGCCGCCAAGATGCAGATTTCGACGACCGATGTCGCCATCGACATCATCGCCATGCACAAATGGTACGGCGAGTTCCATGTGCTGAAGGACATCAACCTGAAAGTGATGCGCGGCGAGCGTATCGTCATCTGCGGCCCCTCCGGCTCCGGCAAATCGACCATGATCCGGTGCATCAACCGCCTGGAGGAGCACCAGAAGGGCAAGATCATCGTCGACGGCAAGGAACTGACCAACGATCTCAAGAAGATCGACGAGGTGCGCCGCGAGGTCGGCATGGTGTTCCAGCACTTCAACCTGTTCCCGCATCTGACCATCCTGGAGAACTGCACGCTGGCGCCGATCTGGGTGCGCAAGACGCCGAAGAAGCAGGCCGAGGAAATCGCCATGCATTTCCTCAAGCGCGTCAAGATCCCGGAACAGGCCCACAAATATCCCGGCCAGCTTTCCGGCGGCCAGCAGCAGCGCGTGGCGATCGCCCGCTCGCTGTGCATGAACCCGCGCATCATGCTGTTCGATGAGCCGACCTCGGCGCTCGATCCGGAGATGATCAAGGAAGTGCTGGAGACCATGGTTGGCCTTGCCGAGGAAGGCATGACCATGCTGTGCGTCACCCACGAGATGGGCTTCGCCCGCAAGGTCGCCAACCGTGTGATCTTCATGGACCAGGGCCAGATCGTCGAGCAGAACACGCCGGCCGAGTTCTTCGACCACCCGCGCCACGAGCGCACGAAGCTGTTCCTGTCGCAGATCCTGCACTAGGCCTCGACGGCCACGAAGAGCCCGGCTGAAACACTGCCGGGCTCTTTTGCGTATGGGATAACAGGCGGGCGTTCGTGTCGCGCCGGAGCGCGTTTGCAGGGCCGCCTTTCAATGAAAAGACTGGGACGTTTTCTAGGTCTTCTGTTGGTTGTCGTCGCACTCGCCGTGGCGACGGGCACCTTCGTGCCACGGCCGCTGTGGCCGGCGGCCGCCGCCATGCCCGCCGCGACGCGCCACATCCTGGTGCTGAACAATCCGATCCACACCGACATCGCCATCCCGGTCGACGACGCCGTGCGCCGGCGTTTCCACTTCCTGGTCGACGCCGGCATACCGGCCGACAGGCCGGAGGTCCGCTACATCGTCTTCGGCTGGGGCGGCCGCGGCTTCTACCTGGAGACGCCGACATGGTCCGAGCTGAAGGCGGTGCCGGTGATGAAGGCACTGACCCTCGACGCGTCGGTCATGCATGTCGATGTCGCCGGTGACATCGTCGAACAGCGCCCCGATGTCGCGGGGTTCGACATCACCGAGGACCGGTTCGCGGCGTTGCTCGATTTCATCGATGCGAGTTTCCAGCGGGGACCGAAAGGCCCGATCCTCATTCCGGACGCAGCCTATTCCAGGTTCGACGGCTTCTACGAAGCCAATGGCCATTTCAACGCACTGGTCGGCTGCAACACCTGGACGGCGGCCGCCTTGCGCACCGCCGGCCTGCGCACCGGCTGGTGGAACCCGCTGCCTGTATCGCTCGGCCTGTCGATGAGGCTGTATAATTAGCTGTCTCGTCTTGTCGCGTTTCGCCAATGCGAGACGCCTCATTCCTTCGCGCCCCCTCTGTCCTGCCGGACATCTCCCCCAGGGGAGATTGGCGGTTCGGCGCCCCGCTCTTTCCTGCGGCCCTGCAACGTTCGAGATTGGTGAAATCGGCGGTGCCGGCCGATCTCCCCCCAGTGGGGGAGATGTCCGGCAGGACAGAGGGGGGCGCTGTCCCGCCAGCCTGTCAGGCTTTCAACGCCTGACAGCAGCCTCAACTGCCCGCCACCCATAGAGCCAATCCAGATCCGCCGCGAGCTTTTCCGAGCGCACCTTCAGGAACACATTGCGCGCAATCGCCACCGGACCCGAGGCATGCCAGGCCAGCCGGTTGACAGCGCCGCGTCGGGCGACCTGCGCTACACGCGGTCGCCGTGACTGTTCCCAGGTCGCAGGTGCGGCCAAGGGGTCGGCAGGGAAGTCGGCGATGATGTCGGCAAGCGTCGCAGCATCCTCTATCGCCATCGCCGCACCTTGCGCCGCGAACGGGGTCATCGCATGCGCGGCATCGCCGATCAGCGCCATGTTGCCGGCCGTCCAAGGTTGTTTGCTGTCGACCGTGTGGATCGGCCATGCGGTCCACGGGCCGGCCTGCTCGACCAGACGGGCAAGTCCTGCCGCGGTGCCGCGCAGGGCATGGGTCAGGATCCCGGCGTCGGCGTTGCCGGACCAGCCCTCGGCAATACGGTCGCCCTTGGTGAAGGCAGCGAGATTGAAGGCCGCACCCTTGCTGACGGGATAGGCCACCATATGGAAGCCGGGATGCAGGAAGGTGGTGACGCAGTCCCTGGCGCCGATGGCGGCAAAGCTCTGACCGGCGGCGCTCTCGGCCGCGACGGTGGCGCGCCAGGCCAGTTCGCCGGAGAAATGGTTCCTTGGCGAAGCCGACCCCTTGGCCGAATCGACAAGTGCGCGCACCGACGACCAGACGCCATCGGCCCCAACCAGCAGGAAACCCTCCGCCTCGATGGTCTTGCCGCCGATCTCGGCCGTCGCGGTGATGCCATCCGGGCCGGTGTCAACGTCGCCGATGCGGGCGCCGGTGGTGAGATGGATATCCGGCATCTCGGCAACGCGCGCGGTCAGTGCGCTCTGCAGATCGGCCCTGTGCGCGACGAGATAGGGTGCCTGCCAGCGCGTTTCGGCGGCTTGCCCCAGCGGCACGCGCGCCAGTTCGCGCAAGGTCGCGGCCTCCTTCAACACCACGGCTTCCGGCCGCACCGTTGCCGGCAGCAGCTTGTCGAGTACGCCAAGCTGGCGAAGGATACGGGTCGCGTTGGGAGAGAGCTGGATGCCGGCGCCGGCAGCTTCCAGGCGCTGCGCCTGTTCGAACACCCGAACAGGGTAGCCGCGGTCGACGAATGCAAGCGCTGCGGTCAATCCGGCGACACCCGCGCCGGCGATGACAATTTGCCGGGATCGCGTGTCGGTCATCGGGCTGGTCGCGAAAGACTCAGGCGGCCTGATCGATGTAGATGCAGCCGGCCGGCAGCGTCTCGGTCGCCTTCAGCTTCGGAGAATAGCGGTAGAGCGTCGAGCAATAGGGGCAGACTTTTTCGTTGTCGTCGCCCATGTCCAGAAACACATGCGGGTGGTCGAAAGGCGGATTGGCGCCCGTGCACATGAATTCCTTCACGCCGATGTCGATTGCCTGATAGCCCGCATCGTTCTGAAAATGGGGAATGGAACCGCCTGCCATCGTCGTCTCCTTAACGCAGTCTCGTCTGCATCTGGATCATATCAGGCCTCTTTGCAAGTTCGATGAAATGAAACTGTCGCAAAAGCCTGTCAGAGGATAAGTTAAGCCGGTTAACGCATGGCCCCGAAGACCGACATCGGTTTTCGGCAAGGACCATGCGTCGCCTTGGAGTGGCAGAGCGTCCTTTGCGCGTCCTGAATGACGCACGACGCTTTAGCTGGCTGACGGTGTGGAAGAGCGGGAATCATGAACGAACTGAAGCCGGTGCAGAACGAATTCGTGGATGTCGAGGTGGCCCGCCCGGAGGGCGGCAATCCGGACCGGTTTGTCAACCGCGAGTTTTCCTGGCTGCAGTTCAACCGGCGCGTCCTCGAGGAGTCGCTGAACCTCAATCATCCGCTGCTGGAGCGCGTCCGCTTCCTGTCGATCTCGGCCGCCAATCTCGACGAGTTCTTCATGGTCCGCGTTGCCGGTCTTGCCGGCCAGGTACGAGAAGGCATTACGCTGAAGAGCCCTGACGGCCGCACCCCCGAACAGCAGCTCGAACAGTTGCTGCGTGAGGTCGAGCGGCTGCAGGAAGACCAGCAGAAGAGCCTTTCGGCGCTTACCGTGCTGCTCAACAAGGAAGGCATCGAGAGCATCACCCGCGATGCGCTGACCAAGGACGAGAAAATCTGGCTGGAAGACCATTTCCAGGAACAGGTTTTCCCGGTGCTCACCCCGCTGTCGATCGATCCGGCGCACCCGTTCCCGTTCATTCCCAATCTCGGCTTCTCGATGGCGCTGCAATTGCGCCATCGCAAGAACGGCGAGGAGATGAGCGCGCTGCTGCGCCTGCCGGTGGCGCTGAAGCGCTTCATCCGTCTGCCGGACCGCAAGCATCATGTCCGCTTCATCCCGCTGGAAGAGGCGGTCGGCCTCTATATCGGCAAGCTCTTCCCCGGCTACGAGGTCAAGGGCTCCGGCACGTTTCGCATCATTCGCGATAGCGATATCGAGGTCGAGGAGGAGTCCGAGGACCTCGTGCGCCTGTTCGAAACGGCGCTGAAGCGGCGGCGGCGCGGTTCGGTGATCCGCATCGAATTCGACAGGCTGATGCCTGGCGAATTGCGCGACTTCGTGGCAGGCGAGCTTGGCGTGTCGTCGAGCCGCATCAGCGTGCTCACCGGGCCGCTGGCGCTCAGCCAGATTTCCGAGATCGTCGCCGTCCCTCGCGACGACCTCAAATTCATGCCCTACAATCCGCGTTTTCCCGAGCGTATCCGCGAGCATGGCGGCGATTGTTTCGCCGCCATCCGCGAGAAGGACATCGTCGTCCATCACCCCTACGAATCGTTTGACGTCGTGGTGCAGTTCCTGCGCCAGGCGATGGCCGATCCGGAAGTGGTGGCGATCAAGCAGACGCTTTACCGCACCTCCAATGACAGCCCGATCGTGCGTGCGCTGGTCGACGCGGCCGAGGCCGGCAAGTCGGTCACCGCGCTGGTCGAGCTCAAGGCGCGTTTCGACGAAGAAGCCAACATTCGCTGGGCGCGCGATCTGGAGCGTGCCGGCGTGCAGGTCGTGTTCGGCTTTCTCGAGCTGAAAACCCATTCGAAAATGTCGCTGGTGGTGCGGCGCGAGGACGGCAAGCTGCGCAACTACGTGCACCTCGGCACCGGCAACTACCATCCGGTAACGGCGCGCATCTACACCGACCTGTCCTTCTTCACCACCGATCCGACGATTGCCCGCGATGTCGCCCAGCTGTTCAATTTCATCACCGGCTATGCCGAGCCGACCGACGAAATGCGGCTTGCGATCTCGCCGTTCACGCTGAGAAGCCGCATCCTGAAGCACATTGCCGACGAGATTGCCTACGCGGTGCAGGGGAAACCGGCGCGCATCTGGATGAAGATGAACGCACTCGTCGATCCGATTATCATCGACGCGCTCTACGATGCCAGCCGGGCCGGCGTCGAGATCGACCTGGTCGTGCGCGGCATCTGCTGCCTGAGGCCGCAGGTTCCGGGCCTGTCGGAAAACATCCGCGTAAAATCGATCGTCGGCCGTTTTCTCGAGCACAGCCGCATCTATTGTTTCGGCAATGGTCACGGCCTGCCGTCGGACGAGGCGATCGTCTACATCTCCTCGGCCGATCTGATGCCGCGCAATCTCGACCGCCGCGTCGAAACCATGGTGCCGATCACGAATCCAACTGTGCACGAACAGATCCTTGGCCAGATCATGCTGGGCAACATCATGGACAATCAGCAAAGTTTCGACGTATTGGCTGATGGAACCTCCCGGCGCGTCGTGCTGGAGGAGGGCGAGGAACCGTTCAACGCGCAGGAATATTTCATGACCAATCCGAGCCTGTCGGGACGGGGTGACGCGCTGAAGTCGCATGCGCCCAAGCGCATTGCGCAGTTCAAGCGCCGCAAGAAGAACGCTGCAGCGTCCGGCTGATGCTGTCTGATTCCCAGGGCCGGCTGCAGGACCGCCGACCGCTGTCCATCATCGACATCGGATCGAACTCGATCCGCCTCGTCGTCTATGAGGGGCTGGCGCGCTCGCCGACCATGCTGTTCAACGAAAAGATGCTGGCCGGTCTCGGCCGGGGCATCGTTTCGACCGGCAAGCTCGACCCCGAGGCGGTGACGCGCTCGATGGAAGAGTTCCGCCGCTTTCGCGCGCTTTCCGACCAGGCCGGCGCCGAGCAGATGTATGTGCTGGCCACCGCCGCGGCCCGCGAGGCGGTCAATGGCCCTGATTTCATCCACCGCGCCGAGGAGGTGCTGAAGACCGAGATCCGTGTCATCAGCGGCCGTCAGGAAGCGTATTATTCGGCGCTCGGCGTCATTTCCGGCTTCCATCCGGCCGACGGCATCGCCGGCGATCTGGGCGGCGGCAGCCTCGAACTGGTCGACGTCGCCGGCGAAGCGATCGGCGACGGCATCACACTGCCGCTGGGCGGCTTGCGCCTGCAGGACATGGCGAAGAACTCGCTGACCCAGGCGGCGAAGATCGCGCGTGACGAACTGGCGAAGGCCAAGCTGCTGAAAGGCGGGCAGGGCAGGCCTTTCTACGCCGTCGGCGGCACCTGGCGAAATCTCGCCCGGCTGCACATGGAAATGACCAACTATCCGCTTGGCGTCATGCACCATTACGAGATCTCGGCCGAAAGCGCGGCGAATTTCCTCAAGCAGGTGGCCAAAGCCGAGATCGAGAAGGTCAAGGGCATCGAAGGCGTTTCCAAGAACCGCCGTTCGCTGCTGCCCTATGGCGCCGTCGTGCTGCAGGAGATCATGGCGGCGATGCAGCCGTCGAAGATCATCGTCTCCGCGCTCGGCGTGCGCGAAGGCTTTCTCTATTCGCTGCTCGACGAGGCGGAGCAGAAGGCCGATCCGCTGATTTCGGCCTCGGAGGAGCTTGCACGCCTGCGCTCGCGCTCCGTCACCCATGCGCATGAACTTGTCGACTGGACCGCCAAAACCTTTGCCGCCTTCGGCATCGACGAGACCGAGGACGAGGCGCGCTACCGCCACGCGGCCGCATTGCTGGCCGATATCGGCTGGCGCGCGCATCCCGAATATCGCGGCAAGCAATCGCTCAACATCATCGCGCACGCCTCCTTCTTCGGCGTCGACCATCCCGGCCGTGCCTTCCTGGCCATGGCCAACGCCTATCGTCACGACGGCATCTTCAACGAAGCCATCGCCCCCGAGATCAAGGCGTTGGCGCCGCCGCGTTATCTGGAGCGGGCGCGCGTACTCGCCGCGATGATGCGCGTCGTCTACCTGCTGACGGCGTCGATGCCCGGCATCATGCCCAGGCTGAAATGGGAACAGCGCGCCAACGGCGTGCTGGCGCTGGTCTTGCCGGCATCGCTGGCCGATCTCTATGGCGAGCGGCCGGCCGGGCGCCTGGCGCAACTGGCAAGGATCACCAACCGCCGTCTGGTGCTGGCTGTCGAGGGTGGGCCCAGCATGTCGGTGAAGTAGGGCGTGTCGGTCAAGTAGGCGTTACGCCGAACCACGCCCGTCGACGCAGGGCCATGGACTCTTGCGAAGAGGACCCTCACCCTAGCCCTCCCCACAAGGGGGAGGGAACGCTGCCGCGTGCCTTAATTGTTCTTTCTTTGCCCCGAAAAGACAGGCGACTAGCCTGGGTCGGCGCCAACGGAAGTCTCCCTCCCCCTTGTGGGGAGGGGTAGGGGTGGGGGTCCGTGCCGGGCAGACATCTCAGGAATTCCATATGCGATAGCCGCGCCCGTCGACCGACCAGGCTCCCGCACCGGCCATCGCCAGCGCAACAAACCCGCCTGATATCGCAATGTCCTTCATCAGCATCTGCTGGTGCAGGAAGGCGAGCATTGCGTCGCCGCCGCCCTGGCCGTAATGGCCGATGAAGCCGGCGGCAATGCAGAAGGCGGCAAGCAGCAGCGCCGCGATCCGGGTCTGGAAACCCACCAGGACGAGCAGCCCGGCGATCAGTTCGAACAGTCCCGTGCCCCAGGCGGCAAGTGCCGGCAGCGGCAGGCCGAGGTTGGCGAAATAGCCTGTGGTGCCGGCTATGTCGCTCAATGCATGGAAACCGGAGGGCACGAACAGGGCGGCGAGCAGCAGCCGGGAGAGCAGGAGCAGCGCGTTGCGGGGCATGTTCACCTCCCTCGGCCGCCGGCCGGCTTCGTCCCGATAGCCCTATCCTAGCAGAAAACTCCGGCCGACAGATCGGCGGGCATACACCGATAACGAAAAAGCGGCGCGGAAAATTCCGCGCCGCTTTTTCGTTCGGCTATTGCCAGTATTGGCTCAGCCGCGCTTGGCGTCGAGCGAATAGGCGCCGGCGCCCGAGGAAGCCAGCAGGAGGAAGCCGCCCGCGATGGCGAGGTTCTTGAGAAACTGGATCATCTGCATTTGGTCGGCCCAACCGGTATGGGCGACCAAACCGGTAGCGACGGTGAAGATCGCAAGCACCCAGGCGACGATCCGGGTCTTGAAGCCGACGAGGATGGCGACGCCGCCAAGAAGCTCGATCAAGCCGACGACAATGGCCGTCACGGTCGGCAAGGGCAGGCCGAGGGCACCGAAATAGCCCGCCGTGCCGGTGATGGCGGTCAGCTTGCCGAAGCCTGAAAGCAGGAAGATGACCGCAAGCAGGACGCGGCCGAGGAGGATGGTGGTCGAGGCATTGGATGCGCCGGAACCGGCGACTGAAGTGTTGATGGACATGGTGGCTCTCCGGGATGGGTTGATACCGGGGAGATAGAGCAAGCCGACTGTTCACCAAAGCCACCAGACTGGCGACACATTGTTCACAGTACTTACGTTTCCGTGATCGGGCGGCCTGCGAAAAATTTGCTTCGCGTCACGTCGTGACGGGAGTAAATTCTCCCGTCACGAAACACCCGGCTTTTGGTTGACGCAATTCCGGACCGAAAACCGCAAGACACTTTCCTGGAATTGACTACCCCGGATGCGTCATGTCCTCCGGCCGCACCAGCCGGTCGTAATCGGCTTCGCTGACCAGCCCGGTTGCAAGCGCTTCCTCGCGCAGCGTGGTGCCCTTCTTGTGCGCGGTCTTGGCGATCTTGGCGGCATTGTCGTAGCCGATGGTCGGCGCCAGTGCCGTCACCAGCATCAGCGATCGGTCGAGTGCCGCCTTGATGTTGTCTTCGCGCGCCTCGATGCCGACGACGCAATTGTCGGTGAAGGACACCGAGGCGTCGGAGAGCAACTGCACCGACTGCAGGAAGTTGTAGGCCATCAGCGGGTTGTAGACGTTGAGCTCGAAATGGCCCTGACTGCCGGCGAAGGTGAGCGCCGCATTGTTGCCGAACACCTGCACGCAGACCTGTGTCAGCGCCTCGCATTGGGTCGGGTTGACCTTGCCCGGCATGATCGACGAGCCCGGCTCGTTTTCCGGCAGCGACAGCTCACCGAGGCCCGAACGCGGGCCGGAACCGAGGAAACGGATGTCGTTGGCGATCTTGAACAGTGCGGCGGCCGCCGCATTGATGGCGCCGTGCGAAAACACCATGGAATCATGGGCCGCCAGCGCCTCGAACTTGTTCGGCGCGGTGACGAAGGCGATGCCGGTAATGGTGGCGATGCGATCCGCCACCCTTTCGGCGAAGCCGACCGGCGCGTTGAGGCCGGTGCCGACGGCGGTGCCGCCCTGCGCCAGCTCCTGCAGGCCGGGCAGCGTCAGCTCGATGCGCTTGATCGACGAGGCGACCTGCGCCGCATAGCCCGAAAATTCCTGGCCAAGCGTTAGCGGGGTGGCATCCTGCGTGTGCGTGCGGCCGATCTTGATGATGTGATTGAACTCTCTGCTCTTGGCGGCGAGCGCCTTGTGCAGGTGCTTCAGCGCCGGCAGCAGATCGTGCACGATGCGTTCGGCGCAGGCGATGTGCATGGCCGTCGGATAGGTGTCGTTCGACGACTGGCTCATATTGACGTGGTCGTTGGGATGCACCGGCTTCTTGGAGCCCATGACGCCGCCCAGCATCTCGATCGCCCGGTTGGAGATCACCTCGTTGGCGTTCATGTTGGACTGTGTGCCCGAGCCGGTCTGCCAGACCACCAGCGGGAAATGGTCATCGAGCTTGCCGTCAATGACCTCTTGCGCCGCCGCGACAATCGTCTTGCCGATCGCAGGATCAAGCCGCTTGAGCTCCATGTTGGCTTCGGCCGCCGCCCGCTTGACGATGCCCAATGCGCGCACGATCGACGCCGGCTGCTTCTCCCAGCCGATCTTGAAATTGCCAAGGGAACGCTGCGCCTGCGCGCCCCAGTACCGGTCGGCGGCAACTTCGATGGGACCGAACGTGTCGGTTTCGGTTCTGGTATTTGCAGCGGTCACGGGTCTCTCCTTGTCGAAGTCGGCAACGGCGTATCGCGTTGCACAAACGGCTTCAAGCGGAGATTGCGGAGGGGATTGATGCAAATCGGTTGAAGGTGATCTCCCCCCTCGAGGGGGAGATGTCGCCGAAGGCGACAGAGGGGGTCGGTTCGACCGGGCGTGACCTCTTATCGCCGCCGGAAGAGGCTGGCGCTCCACGCCTGCTGCCATCTCCCTCAAAGGCGGGGGATTCTTGCGAAGGAGGACCCCCACCCTAACTTGCCGGGGCGAGACCCGTGGCTCGCCCCGGCAAGTTAGGGGTGGGGGTTCGTGCCGGGCAGACATCTCAGGAATACCATATTCGATAGGCCAGCCGAGGCCGGTTACGCGCCGGTGGTCGCAAGCTCCCGCAGGGCCAGCCGGCCCGCGACATAATTCTTGACCTGGCGGACGGCCTGTTCGCGCGAGACGCTGCCCGGCTGCAGGCCGAGCCGCAGCCAAAGCCCGTCGATCAAAGCAGTGACGCCAAGCGCGATGTCGTCGGCATCTCCAGGCGAGGCGAGGCCGTGCAGGCCCGACAACAGGTTCGAGCGCATGCGCGCATGGATCACCCGCTGGATACGGGCCATCTTCTCGTCGCGCGGCACCTCGGCGCAGAGCGACAGCCAGGCATGGCACAGAGGCGGCTGGAACAGATGCTCCTCGAAATTGCCCTCGATCACCGCATCCATGCGCTCCATCGGCGTACGCGCCCGGCGAAGCCGCGCGATCACCGCCTGGCACAGGACGGCATTGGCTTCGCGCATCGCGTGCTCGAACAGTTCCTGCTTGTTGCGGAAATAGTGCAGCACGATGCCTTTGGAGGCACCTGCCTGGGCGGCCACTTTTTCCAGGGTCGCGCCGGCAATGCCCTCGCGCTCCAGAACCACGAAGGCCGCCTGCCGCAGCTCCTTGCGGCGTATCTCACTGAGACGCTTGAGTTTCACGGGATTGGTCCATGCATTTCGAATCCACGTTGACATTTTCGTCCGCTCAGATCAAGAATTGACCCATGGGACAATAAAAAGACCAATTGGTCAATTTTACGAATGAGGAGAACCGAAATGTTGCGCATCTTTGCAAATGGCGTCTGCCTTGCCGCCCTCATGTTGGCCACTCATGCGGCCCAGGCGGCCGAGGGCCAAGAGTGCAGGACGGTCCGCATGGCCGAACCCGGCTGGAACGACCTTGCCTTCACCACGGGGGTCGCCAACGTCCTGTTGGAGGCGCTCGGCTATCAGCCGCAAAGCCAGGTGCTCGGCATAAATGTGATCTACGAGGGCATGAAGAACAGGGACCTCGACCTGTTCCTGGGCTACTGGGATCCGGCCATGGTCACCTATTACGAGCCCTACAAGAAGGACGGCTCGGTCGAAAATGTGCGCGTCAATCTCGTGGGCGCCAAATACACCTTCGCCGTTCCGACCTACGCCTGGGATGCCGGCGTCAAGGACATTTCCGACCTGCACAAATTCGCCGACAAGTTCGGCAAGAAAATGTACGGCATCGAGCCCGGTTCAAACCAGTTGATGATGGACGCCATCGCCGATCCCGCCTTTGGCCTGGACGGCTGGCAAGTGGTCGAGTCCAGCGAAGCCGGCATGCTTTCCGAGGTCGGCTACGAGATCAAGGAAAAGCAGTTCATCGTCTTCCAGGGCTGGGCGCCGCATCCGATGAACACGATGTACGACTTCAAGTACCTGACCGGCGGCGACAAGTTCTTCGGCCCGAACTTCGGCGCCGCGACGGTGACGACGCAGGTGCGCAAGGGCTATCTCGAGCAATGCCCGAACGTCGCGCAATTCCTCAGGAATCTCGCCTTCGACATCGATTTCGAGAATGTCGGCATGGGCTATCTGATCAATGACGGCATGAAGCCGGAGGACGGCGCGCTGAAGGCAATCACGGCCAACAAAAGCCGCCTCGACGCCTGGCTCGCCGGCGTCACCACCTTCGACGGCCAACCCGGCCTCGCCGCGGTCAAGGAAAAGCTCGGTCTGTGAGAGCGGCGGTGCTTGATGCTTTGCCGGAGCAGGGCGCCTGGGCCGGCCGCAAGCAATTCGTCACTGTCGGCGATCTCGACATCGCCTATGTCGAGGTATCAGGCGCCGAGCCGGCACTGCTGTTGGTGCACGGCTTCACCGACACCAGCCGCAGTTTTTCGCTTCTGGCGCCATATCTGGCCGGCCGTCGTCTGATCATGCCGGATCTGCGCGGCCACGGCGCCTCGCAGGCTGGCAAGAACTGCGGCATCGCCGATCTTGCCGATGATATGGCCGGGCTGATCCAGAGTTTACAACTCGACCGACCGGTCGTCGTCGGCCATTCGCTGGGCGCCATGGTGGCTGTCGCCTTGGCTGCGGGGCACAAGGAGTTGATCGGCGGGCTGGTGGTCCTGGCCGGCACGTTGAAGCCCGATTTCGCGCCGGGTCATCCGCTGGTGGTGAGCGTCGAGGCCCTGCGCGACCCGATATCGCCGGCCGATCCGTTCTATGCCTGGTGGCATGCCTGTCGTCCCGACGTGCCCGCAGCCTTTCTCGCCGGCTTGGCGCAAGAGGCCTCGGCGATGCCGACCCCGCGCTGGCGCGCGATTCTCGAGGAAATCCGCCGCGCCGACCTGACCGATGCTGCACGAGCCGTGCAAGCCCGGACGCTGATCATCGCCGGCGCCTGCGACCCGCTGTTCGGCGAGGCGCACCAGCAGGCGTTGCAATCCGCCCTTGCCGGAGCCGTCTTCGTTCGGGCCGAGAGCTGTGGCCACAACCCGCATTGGGAAGACCCGGTCCTTGTCGCAAAGGCGATCATCGAGGCATTTGAAGTCTAACGCCCGACCAATGATTGCGATGTGGGCGACAGCCGCAAAGTCTCCGTTTGTTTGGTCAGGCCGAGCTGCGCGGCCTGCCAAAAATCCCGCCATGCCGGAGAAGCGGCTAGGGCGGCCTGGTGGCGGGCATGCGCCTCGGTGCTGGCAAAACCCATGACGCTGATGAAGACGTTTTCATCAGCCCGTACCGGCAGGCGCGGAAAACTGTTTTCGGCATGCTCGGTAACGAAAGCGGCGAGCAGGCGTGCGTCGGCCGTCATCAGGCAGGCCGTCTCAATCTCGAAGCGAGTGGCGAAATCTATCTCCGTGCCGGGCTGCAAATGATGAATCTCGATGACAGCGATGCCGGTCAGCGGTTTGTTTTGAATGGGCTTTTTATCGTCGGCCAGGCTTGGCCGCTGCTTGCCCGCGAGGTCGAAGCCGGCGCCCGGCCACGCCGGCTTGAGCAGCAGCACATCGTCGGAATCGATCATTGTCTCGTTGGCCGCGTGGCTGTTCGCCGCCCAGACCGGCCCGCCATAAAAAGCGGCGAGAGCATTTTTCCGCGCATCCATGCCGTCGAAGCCGCGCATCCAGACGAACATGTCAGGCCGATCGAGGTCCCGGAACTGGCCGATGATGGTCATGCCGGCGTCCTCCTGGCCCTCGATCAGCCTGCCGTCGAAGATGCCGATGAGCGTGTCGCGCCGACCAGGCTTCAGCGTGTATTGCCGAAGCTCGACGACAGGCGAAGCGAGCGCTGAGGGTTTCGTCGCGACGTTCTGGGGCAGGTTCATCCGACATTCTCCAAAACAGGGTGATCGTCCTGTTTTGTAAAACAGACCGGTTGTCCTGTTTTGTCAACATGCTATCTTCTTTTGCCTTCTCCCCTTGTGGGAGAAGGTGGATTGGCGCGCAGCGCCGAGACGGTTGAGGGGTGCTCGACGGTGCGCCGTTGGTGTCAAGCTGGAGCACCCCTCATCCGCCTTCACTTCGTTCAGGCACCTTCTCCCACAAGGGGAGAAGGGGGAGATTCGCATGGCGGGAAAACGCACCAACGACCCTGAAGGCATGCGCAAGAAAGTGCTCGATGTCGCCGAGGACGCCTTCCAGGCGCGTGGCTATCACGCCTCCAGCATCGGCGATCTGATGGCGGCGGCTGATGTCAGCGGCGGCGCGCTGCATCACCACTTCCCGACCAAGAAGGCGCTGGCGCTGGCTGTGATCGACGAGCGTGTGGCGGCAGCGGTCGAAGAGACATGGATCGCCCCGGTGCTGGCGGCGGCATCGGCGCGCGAGGGCGTGCGCTCGGTGTTCGAGGCCGTGGCGGCGGAACTGGAGCAGCAGGGTTTCGTGCGCGGCTGCCCGCTCAACAATCTGGCGCACGAACTGTCGCTTGCCGATCCCGATTTTCGCACTGCCCTTGCCGGGATTTTTGCCGGGTGGCGGCGCGCGATTGCCGACAAGCTGCGTGCCGACCAGCAGGCGGGCAAGGACGAGGGCACGGACCCCGAACGCTTCGCCGCGCTGACGGTCGCCGCCTATTCCGGGGCGATGTCGATGGCCAAGACGGCGCAGGATGCCGGTGTGCTGCGGTATTGCCTGGCGGGGCTGGAGCGCAGCGCGCCGTCGCCGGGCGGCTTGGTTGCCAGGCGACGCAACAGGATACTGCCACGGCCGAGAACCTCTTGACTTTGCGGCGCTGCGTTCTTCATCCGATGCCGGGCGAGGTGGGGAACGCCGGGCTCTGGTTCAGCTACTCGGCCAGCGGCTTGATCGTCTCGTAGCCGTTGACGGATTCCGAACCGGTGCCTTCATCGTAGCGCCGCGCGAGCGCGGCTTGCAGATCGGGCGCATAGAGGGAGGTGAATGAATCCAGCGTCTCGCCGGCGCCGTTCTTGAAGGTCTCCTTGACCGCCAGGACATTGTATTTGCAGTCGCCCAGACGGAATGTTTCCTTGCCCTTGACGATCAGGCTCAGCGTCTTGGTGCCCTTCGGCGGCTTGTTCGGCGACAACTCGACGAACTCTATCGTGGCCTTTGCCCCCGCCTTCAGCGGGAACAGCTTTCGCAGATCGGAAAACGGGATCATCGCCTGCCGGCCGGTGTCGCTGTCGCGAAACACCTCGATCAGGCCGGCGAACAGATATTGGGTTTGGGGCGATTGCGATTCGTAGGTGTTGGCAACCGACATCATCCCGCCGGCCACGGGCCGAAATTCGCTGTGGATGCCGGGTCTCGCCAGAACGAAACCCTTCCTGGCGGACTTGGCATCGACGCAATCGGCGGCATGCGCGGTGCTCGCGCACAACATCGCGGCCAGGATCATGCAGATAGGTGCGGCTTTCATCTTTCGTCCTCCTCCGCTTGCGCAAGCGAGACATGCCAGACCCGTGGCGTCATGTCGATGATGGCGCAGAGGCGCTGGACGACCGGCCGCTGTCCATGCTGAATCAGCAGATGATGAATCGCCGTTCGACTGGATCGCTTTCCCGACGCAACTTCCTGGTACAGGCTGCGGGATTTGCCGCGGCCGGCGCCTTGCCGCGGCCGGCCTTCGGCCAGACCGGACAACGCGTCCAGTCGATCGACGCCACCTTCCTGTTCATCGCCGATGTCCATGCCTGCCGCATGGCGAGCGGCTTGAGTCCCAACTGCCTGCAGGAAGGCAAGACCGACGCCGCGCTGCTGCGCAACGTGGCGGTGCTGAATGCGCTTGGCGACAAGGACTGGCCGGCCGAGATCAATGGCGTCGCCACCGGCCTGCGTTCCGCCGGCAAGATAGGCACGCCGCTCGGCCTCGTCGTCGGCGGCGACGTCACCGACGATGGCGGCGGCCAGATCACGCAGCCGAGCGAGGGCACCCAACTGCTCCAGTTCAGCCAGCGCTACAGCCAGGGCGTCGGCCCGGATCGCGTGCACATGCCGGTCTATATCGGGCTCGGCAACCATGATCTCGACCAGAACGGGCCGCCGCACCATGTCGACTGGTACCGGCGCGAACTGCGCGACTATGTCGAGGTCAACCATCGCGCCGGCGTGTTCTTCAAGCCGCCGGTGCCGGCCACCGACTATGATGTCGACACCGACTGCTACTCCTGGGACTGGGGCGGCCTGCATCTGATCCAGACGCATCGGTTCGCCGGCGATACCGGCCACGGCGCCGAGAGCAGCCTGCCATGGCTGAAGCAGGACCTGGCGACCTATGCGGCGGACGGCCGTCCGGTCGTCCTGTTCCAGCATTATGGCTGGGACACTTTTTCGGTGGAACGCTGGGATGCCGCCAAGAGCCACTTCGATGATGACGGCACCGGTGCGCCGCATTGGTGGAGCGAGGCCGACCGGCAGGCGTTGCTGGCGGCGCTGAAGGGCTACAATGTCGTCGGCATTTTCCACGGCCACCAGCACGAAACGCCGCTGATCTATCGCAGGGACGGGATCGACCTGTTCAAGCCGAAGGCTGCCTATATGGGCGGTTTCGCGCTGGCCAGGGTGACCAGCGACGGCATGGACGTGGTGCTGGGCGAGGCGACCGGCGATCATGGCGAGGTTGCCTTCACCAATGCTTTCAGCAAGGGCTGGAGCACATGAAAAAGGCGGCCTTCGCGGCTAATGCAGTTCACTTAGGCACCTTCAGTGTTCTGACAGGATATTTGGCTGGTAGCTTTTTGACGACACGGGGGCATGATCGC